>CAZQVU010000035.1:0-9607 GCA_964596885.1 uncultured Planctomycetia bacterium | reverse complement strand
TATCAAAGTTTATCTCTTTCATCGTTTAGCCATCACCTCAAATTCTACTTTTGTGGATTTTATTTTTGCATATTCTTTAGTTCTTTCTTTTTCATAATAATTTTTTTCCTGATTTAAGATCGTTATTATCTTCTCACTAAAAGGGTGTTTTATCTCACAGGCTGCATCCAGAACCGCTCCTGCCAAAGCCTTCTCAGTATCATCTCCTAAAACTAAGGAATATCCCAATACACCACTAACTTTTACCCAAGCTTCACTCACTAACACCTCTCCTAAATTAAAAACTTCTCTTTCTACTGAATCTCTTGCCCGCATCATAATTAAAGCGGTATTTTGTTTTATTGCTTTTACCTCCAAAGAGTTACGAGCTTCCTCTGCTAATGGCACAAGAGTTTCTTTACGGGATATAGCGATTATTTCAAATCTTTCTTCCCTGGTCATATTATCTTCTTCCTTATTTTTGAACACACAAGGTCAATGATACCAACCATAACAACTATTATAATAAGCATTGCGCAGACCTCTTTTGACTTAAAAGACCTCATTGCTTCCCAGAGTAAAAATCCTATTCCACCGGCGCCGCAAAGCCCTATAATGGTAGAAGAGCGCACGCTTACTTCAAAGCGGTAAAGAACATTAGAAACCCAGAGGGGCATAATCTGAGGCAAAACAGAAAAAGCAATTATCTGAAGCTTATTAGCTCCTGTAGAGGTCACTGCTTCTACCTGGCCAGGGTCAATACTTTCTATGATTTCAGAAATTAATTTGCCCAGCACTCCTGTTGTATGAACAGCAATAGCAAGCAAGCCGGCAAAAGGTCCCAAACCCACAGCGCAAACAAATATGAGAGCAAAGATAAATTCATTGATTGCCCGCAATAAATCCAAAAATCTTCTAACGAGCTGATGGATTATTAAATTTCCCACGATATTTCTGGCAGCAAGAAGCCCTAAAGGCAAAGAAAGAATAGCGGCTATTATTGTCCCCCAGATAGCAATATGCAAACAAACGATGCTTTCCTTAAGATATAAACCAACCCGGCTGAAATCCGGAGGAAAATAGTCCTTTAAATAGATAAAGATATTTTTTGCCCCTCCGAAGAGGCGGACAAGGCTCATTTCCGAGCCTCGCCAAGACCAGATGAGAATTCCCGCAATGACTACTATCCATACCCATTGTTTAGATCTTTCTTTTTTTTTAATTAGACTACCTTGCATCTGTGTTTTTACCGCTTCTTTCTTAAGGCTTCTTTTACTTTTTTCATCTCTCTTATACAGTTATAGTCGCTGTCTTCGGTTTCAACAAATCCTTTAAGTTGGAGTTTTCTTAATCCTTCGGGATCGTTAAAGGTAAGAATTGCCTTTTTAAGTTTCATTACAAAATCATAAGATAAATCTCCCCTCACCACTAATGGAGAGCCAGGGATGATATCTGATTTCCAGACAATATTAAAATCATCTTTGGATATCCTTCCTGCTTCTATTTCTCTATCCAAATCCAAGTCATTAGTAGAAGCAGCATCCACTTTTCCCATTTTTACTGCCATAATGCTTGCTTCATGAGAACCTGAGAAAATCACCCGGCTAAAATATTCCTCTGGAATAATCTTTGCCTCCTTCAAAAAATAGGTCATAGGCACAAGATAGCCTGATGTGGAATTAGGGTCATTAAAGGCAAAAGTCTTTCCTTTTAGATCTTCTATTGTCTTTAATCCGCTGCCCTTTTTGGTAATAATTACCCCATAATATCCTGTAGAACCATCCAACCTTTGTTCTCGGGCAATAGCCCATCCATTTGCCCGCAGGTGAGCATCGGTGTAAGATTTAGGCCCAAAGTAGGCGGCTTCGATTTTTTTAAATCTCATCGCTTCAATAATTCCTGCGTAATCAGAGGCAGTGTAAGCCTTAACCTTTACATTTAAGCATCGCTCAATATGATCAAAAAGCGGCTGCCATCTATCAGTTATCTGGGTGCCAGATTCTGTAGGAATAAGCCCAAATCTTAAAACCTCCGGAACTTCTGCGGCAAAAACAGATGTGTTTATGGTGCTCAATACAACTAAATACAAGATACTGGTTATCAATTTTTTTAACCATTTTACTCTTATTTTTTTCAACATCTTCTTTCCTCCCTCACCTTTCACCTTTTTGATTTTAATTTTCCTCCCTCTCATTTTTAACATTTGATTTTTTCAATGAGCACGCAACTTATGGAACAATAGTAAACATAAGTTGCTGTGCGAATTGAACCCCGCACCTTTTACATATTCAAGACGTAAAACCTTATTTTCAAAAAAACAATTAAATTACTAAAAAGGTGCGGGGTAAATTCAGCCATCAGACTTATGTTCGCTCACTCTGTTCGCTCCATAAGTCTGGGCTTCATTTATTTGCCAACGGGCATAGGCAATTTTGCCCGCTTCTAATACCCAAACTCGTTTTGCCTTACTAGACACAGGAATCATATCTGCATTAACTACTCTTGTTTCCTCCTCATAATAAATGGTCTTAAAATGCTTATCCAATAAAGAGGGAATTCCATCAAAAACAACCTTTCCTTTTGTCAGCCCAATGATGCGGTCAGCATATTCTTTGGCTAACTCTACCACATGGAGATTAACAATAACGATAATTTTCTCTTCCTGGTTTATCTTTTTAAGTAAATCCATAATTACCTTTGCCGTGCGGGGATCAAGAGAAGCCATAGGTTCATCAGCCAAAATAACCTTTGGCCTTTGAGCCAGGGCCCGAGCAATGGCTACTCTTTGCTGTTGTCCTCCACTTAAGGTATCAGCTCTTTTTGCGGCATAACTTTTCAAACCCACCCTATCCAAACACTCTAAGGCTAATTGAACATCCTTCTTAGGGAAAGAATAAAAGAGGCTGCGTAAGCTGGAAACATCACCCAATCTTCCGGACAAGACATTTTGCAATACGGAAAGTCTCTTTACTAGGTTAAACTGCTGAAATATCATTCCTATTTTCTGCCTCATCTTATGTAACTTTCTCCCGCAAAGAGAAGTAATCTCTTCTCCGTTTAAATAAATCCTTCCATGTGTTGGTTCAATAAGTCTATTGATACAACGCAGGAGTGTGGATTTACCGGCACCACTTGGCCCTAAAATAACTACAAACTCTCCCTCTTTAATCTCAACATCCACTCCGTCAAGAGCTTTTATTCCATCTCCATAAATCTTACTTACTTCTTTTAACTTCAACACTTATAAGCCCTGCTTTTAAACAACCCTTTTATTTTCACTCAAGAGAACTCCTGGACGTTAAAACTTAAGGTCTTATCAAAATACAAATAAACAGGTACTTTTTCATATTTGATTTTTTTAATAGATTTTTTCATCTTTCAGGCAAAAGCATATATTATGCCTGTGAAGAAAAAATTACAGACAAGTGAATTCTTTGTGAACTTTTATCCCGCACCTTTCTGAGTGTTCTAAGAAATCTGGTTGGTTAAATGCAGATTTAAATAGTGGGATAAATAGGTATTTTATGAAATGGAGAATAAATAAAAGGTGTGGGTTAAGCCTTAGGGATAGTAAAACTGAAGGTGGAACCCTCACCTAATACACTTTTGACAGATACCTCTCCATGATGGGCCTGGACAATATGCTTAACGATGGAAAGACCTAAACCAGTCCCTCCTAATTCACGGGAACGAGCTTTGTCCACACGATAAAATCTCTCAAAAAGTCTTGGTAGGTCTTTTTCTGGAATACCAATACCGGTATCGGATACATCCACCTGAACAAATTTGTCTTTCTCTTTGGCTGATATACTAATCAAGCCTTTACTCTCTGTATATTTTATGGCATTATCTATGAGGTTTAATAAAACCTGAGCGATTCTTATTTCATCAATCAAAACATCAGGTAAATCAAGAGGGATATTTACCTCAATCTTAATCGATTTATCCTTGGCCTGTTTATTCAAGCCAGAAACTACTCTTTTAATGATGGGTTCTAAAGCAGTTGGTTTTAGAGTCAATTTGAGTTTGCCTGATTCTATTTTAGATAAATCTAGGAGGTCATCAATTAATCTTGCTAATCGGTCAGAATCGGAATAAATTATCTTTAAAAAATCTTGAGCGTTTTCTTTATCCTCCAGGGCTCCTTCTAATAAGGTTTCAGCATAACCTTTAATGCTGGCTACAGGTGTTCTTAGTTCATGAGAAACATTGGCTACAAAATCCTGACGAATTTTCTCAAGATGCCTCAGTTCGGTTATATCATGAAAGACTAAAACTGCACCTTCAGTTTGGCCATCTCTTATAATTGGTGTTGCATGTAGTAATAGAATTCTTTCCTCTGGAAGAAAAACAGATATCTGGCGAGATTCAACCCCGCGCTTTAATCTTAAACTATTATCTGCGATTTCCTGAATTTCAATATTACGCACTATTTCAAGGGGCTTTTTGCCTACAGGATTTCCCTTAACAAGGAAGAGGTCTTTAAGGGTCTGATTCATCAATAAAATTGTGCCTTCTTTATCAACCACCATCACCCCTTCAGACATACTTAAAAGCACCGCTTCAAATTTCGACTTACTAGAAGTAACCTCCTCTATTCTTAATTTAATCTGCTCGGACATATAATTAAAGGCTTTTGCCAAATCCCCTATCTCATCTTTTGTTGAGATGGAGACCCTTTTAGAGAAATCACCACCTGCTATCGCTTTAGCCACAGAAGACATTTCTTTCACTGGCCTTGAGATAAAAACTGAAGCTATGAAACTAGCAATAATCGCAAGGATGAAAGCAGATAAAAGGGAAATAATTAATAACTTTTTTAAGTTATTTGAAATTAAATCTATCTCAGAAAGTGGTATTGAAAGTCGGATTATCCCTTCTGGTTTTCTTTTCCCCAGAGTAGAAGCAATATAAAGCATATCTTTCTTTACCGTGGTACTGAAACGCCTGCTTTCTCCAATCCCAGAACATAGAGCCTGCTGCACTTCAGGCCGATAGAAATGATTTTCTACCTCTTTAAGCTCCATTCCATCTAATTCTGAATCACCTAAAACTGTACCATCAAGGTCAATAATAGTTACTCGTAAACCTAAATCCTTACCAATCTCATCAGCTATCTTATCTAATTGCCGGGATTTGATGTCTTTAGTATAGTATTGTTCGAGGAATGATTTAGACAAAGAAACTTCCTTAAGGAGGTTTGTTTTGAGGCGCTGGTAGGTATATTCCTGTAAATTCTTGTTAAGATAAATATAAATACCAGAGAGGATAACCGCAATGATTACTCCAAAGATAAGTGTAATTTTATAATGAATATTTATTCTCAACCCCACACCTTTACTTATTCAAACTATTTTAATCCTATAATTCTCCGTAGGTTTTCCCCAAATATTTAAATCTGCCTTCTGGCAATTTTGTCTTTTCTAAAGAGATAAAAAACTTCTAATAAATTAGCCTCCCTGGTTCATAACCATGCGTAATCTCATTGAATTATCTTCATCTGTTTTGATAGTCTGCGTTTTTTGTTACCTGTATAGCTGGGATAAGGAGAATTGTTTTTTGCTTTTCAGAGTGTAAACATAATATTTGAATACTATAAAGGTGCGCGGTCGCTAAATCTATAGCCAAACCCTCTTACTGTCTCGATAAATTTTCCTGCCTTACCTAATTTCTGTCTTAGACGTTTAATGTGAGTATCCACGGTCCGGGTAGTAACATCAGCGGCTATATCCCAAACATCATCTAACAATCTATCCCTTGATTGAACTTTCCCTTTTCTCTGCATAAGGGTAACTAAGAGTTTAAATTCCATTGGAGTCAACTCTATTTCCTTCTTATCAACAGTTACTTTGTGCCGAGTAGTATCTACTATCAATCTACCTGCGCCCAAGATATCCTGGCTAACTTCCGGAGGTTTCTTACGCCTTAAGATTGCTTTCACCCTCAAAACCAATTCTCTGGGGCTAAACGGTTTAACCACATAATCATCAGCACCCAACTCAAATCCAACAACTCTATCCACCTCTTCACTTTTAGCCGTTAACATTATTATGGGAAGAGCAGAAAGTTTCCTCTCTTGTTTTATCTGCTTGCAAGCCTGGAATCCATCCATCTTGGGAAGCATTATATCCAATATGATCAAATCGACAGGTTCTTTGTCTAAAATCTCCAAGGCTTTTTCACCGGTTGTTGCAACAGTGCATTCGAAGCCGGCTTTTTCTAAATTATATTTAACAAGTTTGGAAATATGCTTATCATCTTCAACTATTAAAATCCTTTCTTTAGACATCGCCTTTCTCCTACTTCTTCAATTGTAAATATTCTGCCCTCCGCAGCAATACTTAATGTAAGTTATCTATAATTATTATAACACCGCATTTGAATTACAATCAAATATTTTTTGCGCAGGCATGAATGAACTCCGGCCAGAGGTAAACAGGCGTGAATGATTAGGTTAAAATATAAAATAAAAGAGAGAGGCCTTTTTGGCATCTCTCTTAGTTCTTGCTCTTTTAATTTAATAAACTAACCTTCTATTATCTTTTTGGCTTCATCATCCGCTACATCAGTAATAAATGGGATTTTTGTTTCTTTTTCTGTCTCCCTGTTGGCTGAAAATATTTCATTTCGTGAAATTCCTTTGGGGCTAAATTTCCTTACACCAGCCATTAATTGTTGCAAGCCGGCATTAAGTTTATCCACGAGTGTCCACAGTGCAATAGCACCATAAGGTATATTCTTCATCTCATCTTTACCCACCTTCTTCTGGAGGCTTTCATATCCAGCAAAGATCTCTTCTGGTTTAGAACCAAGGTCACTTATCGTCTTGGGCAATCTATCCCAGTTGCCATTAACCTTTTCTTTTACTTCTGGCTTTAGCACACCTTCAATATTGGACCCTAAAAAACCTGGAATCATAAGGGCTCTTCCCATGCATATAAGCTTAACATACGGGGCTCCCAAAGCAAGGGCTTTAAATATCTGGTCCTCTCTAGCAATTCCACCAGCAAAAGCCATATCTACAACCTTTTGGCCCTTTTCTTCAAGCATAGCCGCATACTCATAAGCCTTTGCGTGAAGAAGAATAGAAGGAACTCCCCAACTCTGCATCATATTCCATGGACTCATACCCGTACCACCACCTGAGCCGTCAACAGTTAAAAGGTCTAATCTGGCTTCTGAGGCATATTTAATCGCCATAGCCAGGGCCTCCATACCATAAGAACCAGTCTTTAAGGATATTCGTTTATATCCCAACTTACGTAAGTACTCTATTGACTTCATAAAATCCTCTTTCACTTCATCGCGGGATGTTTTATCTGTATATCCCATCCTGCTATGGCGAGCGATGGATCTTATTGCTCCATGTTTAAAGGCTTCTTTGACTTCTGGTTTCGTCGGATCCGGATCAACTACATATCCACGTTCTTTAAGAAATGTAGCATATTCAAGACTGGTTACTTGAATCTCGCCACCAATAACCTTAGCGCCCTGACCCCATTTGAGTTCTATAATAACCTTATCGCCGTATTTCTCTATTAGGTATTCAGCAACGCCATTTCTTGCATCCTCAACATTCATCTGTACGATAATGGCACCATATCCATCATAGTAGCGTAAATATGTATTAATTCGTCTATCTAACTCAGGAGCTTTTAAAACCTTACCATTTTCAATAATGGCTTCTTTATCTACGCCCACTACATTCTCTCCTACAACAATCGGAATTCCTACTAAAGCAGCACCAATGGCAAAGGAATTCCAATATTTAGCTGCAATAAAAGTAGAACCCAGAGCGCCTGTCATCATAGGTGTTCTTACTTTGGTTTTTATATCCTGACCAAATTCTGTCTCTAAAGATACATTAGGAAAGACGCAGTCATCAGCACTATTAGTTAATCCTTCAGGCAGGTTATTAGCACCGTAAAGGTAACCCTGAATACGAAGTGAATTGTAAGATACACCAATATGCGTCGTATTTGAACTTCCAGCGGTTATACTGGCAAAATCTCTCGGATAAAGTAATTTTCTTCCCCTTAGACTTGATAACCAAGTTTCACACTTCCCCTGACAATCAGCCCGACATAAAGTACACAGACCGGACTCACAAGGATTTCCTCTATTTACTGTCCCGAGTGCATCATTTGTCTTTGGCCACTGAATCATAGTCTCCCTCCTTTTTCAACCATCTACTTTCATCCATTTTACAAAAGAAACCTTCTAAAGTTTAAAACATTTAAAAAAAATGCGCCCTTGCTTTTTAAGGACGCACTTTGTCCAATTTTTATACACCTCATTGTGCACTAAAACAATAACATAAATTAATAAATGTGTCAAGAGTTTTTTGAACGCCGAGAAAAGTCACCCCTTTTTAGACGGATCTCCAGAAAGATTTAGTCAGCCTGTTGGTATAATCGTCTGATAGAATTCAAACACAAACCAAGGAGGTGGCTATACGACATATTCTACCAGATAACTTATTATAAAAAACAGTATCTGATGATTAAAAGATATCAAAAAGAGGTAAGAAATGTTACTTGATATTGGGTATAGCACAAGATTCTATTACCAATCTTTACTCCAACTTATAAAGTATATCTCAAAATATATCTATCACTATCCGAACTCACTACTTCAAGATAACTGGGTTAAAATCTAAGCATTAGTTTAATGTAAAGTCTTAATTGCTTTAACGGAAGAGACCATCCAATCGCCATCTGATCTCCTCCAGTCCATCTCTACTTCTCTTGCAAATCTAACTTCTTCATAGGTCTGAGGGTTATTTGCCTCAACTATAACAGTCATATCTACAGTGGCCTTCCTTTTATCTTCATCCATTTTTATAGAGATATCATAAAAGTTAACTTTTGTTGCATCAACCACTTTATAAACTTTAAGAAACAGACTTATTAGTTGACTTCGGCTATCTATTTCAATACTTGGCTCATAATCTAAAAAGAGGTAGCAATCAGGAAGGAAAAGATTTTGAATCTTCTGAGATTTTACCAAAATCTCTAACTCTTTCTCTTCCTTTGGTTTTGTCATTATCCTCTTCAATATAGTTAACCTTCTCCTGATAATCTGTTCATCCCTATCCTGACATATAATAGAGACAAAAATGCCTCCTATGATAATTAAGATAATTACAATAATCTTCTTCTTTATAATAAAGGGCCTCCTATAATCTTAGAGCGGTGAATTCTTCCCAGAGCGTGCTCTCCTATTGGCATTGAACGATTATCTCCTGCTACAAAATACTCATCCTTACCTACTTCAACCTCCTGCATATCCCATTGACCTTTTTCTTTAACATAATCTTCAGGATAGTAATTACCATTAATGATTAATCTACCGTTTTCAAAGGCAATCCTCTCATAAGGTAAACCAATTATTCTTTTTAAAAGCATAACTTTCCTGCCAGCCATTTTAATGGCTACAATATCACCTCTTGCAGGTTCTTTAAAAAGATAAGTAAGAGTATTTATAAAATTAAGACTGCCATTCTTATAAGTAGGCTCCATACTTTCGCCCTGAATCCTGACGGGCAATAAAAAGAATTTAAATAAAACAAGACAGCCGACAATAACAAATAATGAACGCCTGAAAGTAGCCTTAAAAGATTTACCCA
>CAZQVU010000034.1:7419-9637 GCA_964596885.1 uncultured Planctomycetia bacterium | reverse complement strand
AAAACTACCATCTTTAATTAAAGGCTTAAACTTAATGTTTTTATTTCGCAATTTAAAGATGTATCTGGCAACCTCTAAACCGGCTATAACCCCTGATTCTTTTAGAATAATCTCTGCCTTAACCTTTAAATCTTTAGGTATAATAGCCTCTGTTGTTATATCGCAAGTCCTGATGTCTTCTTTTAAACTTGAGATTAATAAAGGTTTAATCCTCCTAATATCTAACCTCATCTTTAATCTAGCCATTAAGACATCCCCACTTTCTTTTTGAGGTAATTTAATTCATCCTTAGTTAACCTTCTACATTCGCCTCTTTTAAGATTCGTTAGTTTAATATCTCCAATACCTATCCTCTTTAAACTAATAACCTCATATCCTAAAACAGAAAGCATCTTCTTAATCTGTCTTTTTATGCCTTGATGAATAATCAATTCTAATTCAGACTTATTCTGGTTTTTGTAGTCTTTAATTAATTTTGCCTTAGCTGAAACTTCCTTATAGTTATCTATTATAACACCGTTATTTAATCTTTCTATATCCTCCTTTACAATCTTTGGCTTTATTATCAGGCGGTATATCTTATCTATCTTGAAACTTGGATGAGTTAATCTATGGGTCAGTTGGCCATCATTAGTTAAAATAAGCAAACCCTCTGTATCCTTATCAAGTCTGCCTACAGGATAGATTCTTCTTTTATCCTTAATCAAATCCAAAACTGTCTTTCGGTGGTGGGTATCTTTAACCGTAGATATATAGCCAGCCGGTTTGTTCAAAATATAATAAACAAAATTTTCTTTTAAAAAATCCCTTTTTGTAATTGGTTTGCCATCAATATTTACAGTATCTTTTTCTATATCCACCAAGAATGTGGGTTTTGTTATGACTTTATTATTAACCTTTACCTTAGCCTCTTTTATTGCCTGGTTGCATTTGCGTCGGGAAGCGACATTGGCTCTTATAAGGATTTTATATAAAGGGAGTTTATTCAACCTTATTGAAGTTCCTCCAAGTTCTTCTTTAAAGTTTTAATGTGCAGTTCAAGTTCTTCTTTTCTTAACTTGGCCTTCTGAATAACTCTTTCTGGCGCTTCTTTTAGAAACTTCCTGTTTTTAAGACGATTGGTTAATCTTTCAACTTCAGATGAAGCTTCACCAATTTCCTTATTTATCCTCTCTCTTTCTCTATCAAAATCTATTAATCCTTTTAACGGTATATATATCTCTACATCTTTTACTACATCTACAGTAGATTTAAGGGGTTTATCTTTGATAGAATCAATTATATTAATCTCCTTTACCTTAACCAATCTCTTTATCTGGTTGCGGTAGGCCTCAATAACCTTTTTTAATCTTTTATCTTTGGTATTTATAAGTATAACTTCTAACTTGATAGCACTAGCTATCTTAAACTGAGCCCGTTTGTTTCTAACTGAAGTTGTAATACCCAGAATATATTCAAATAGTTCTTCTCTCCTCGGTTTTATAAATCCTTTATCTGTCTGAGGCCAATCACTAATCATTATACTTGTCTTTCTTTGAGGAAGCCTCTGCCAGATCTCCTCTGTTATGAACGGAATAAATGGATGCAATAGTTTAAGTATGGTTTTTAAGACAATGAATAAGGTATTCTGAGTAATTTCATCTTCTATATTTATCTTGGCAATCTCAATATACCAATCGCAGAATTTATGCCAGAAAAAGTCATACAATCTATTAACAATCTCATTAAAACGGTAAGTTTTGAATTCCTTATCAACATCTAAAATTAATCGGTTTAGTTTACTTATTATCCAACTCTCAGCCAAATAAGAATCATCAGCAAGTATTTCTTTCAGTTCTTTAGAAGAGATTTCTCTAATTTTATCTTCGTTTATATTCATCAGGATAAAACGAGAGGCATTCCAGAGTTTATTTATGAAATTTCTTCCGAATTCAAACTTACTCCTTGATAAATATAGATGTTCACCCGGTAAGGAGATTAAACTAAACCTAAGTGCATCGGCTCCGTAGTCTTTAATTATTTCGAGGGGGTCAATAGCATTACCTAAAGATTTACTCATCTTCCTGCCTCTATCATCTCTTACGGTGCCGTGGATATAGACATCGTGAAATGGTATCTCTTTCATAAAGTAGAGACCCGCCATAATCATTCGGGCAACCCAGAAAAATATTATCTCAGAAGCAGTAATCAGTGTAGATGTAGGATAAAAATATTCCAA
>CAZQVU010000034.1:0-7319 GCA_964596885.1 uncultured Planctomycetia bacterium | reverse complement strand
TGGCCAGCCATATACAGCAAAAGGCCAGAGCCAGGAAGAAAACCAGGTATCCAGAACATCAGCATCCTGAACTATATCTTTAGACCCGCAATTTGGACACTCTTTCGGTTTATCTAAACCAATATGAATAACACCGGCCTCTTTGTCTGAAATCTTTAAAGGAAGTCTGAATTCTCCGGTCCTTCTTTTTTTAAGGTATCGCTTACGGCAACTCTCGCAATACCAGGCAGGAATTCTGTGTCCCCACCAAATTTGCCTCGAGATACACCAATCTCGTATATTCTCCATCCAATTGATATAAATCTTCAACCAACGTTTAGGATAAAATTTTATTTTGCCTTTCTTTGCAACAATAAGCGCTTCTTGAGATAAAGGTTTCATTCTCACAAACCACTGCTCTGAAAAATACGGCTCTATCATAGTGTGACATCTATAACAATGACCTACTGAATGCCTATGGGGTTCTATCTTTTCCAATAACTTTCTCTCTTTTAATTCCTTAACTAATAATTCTCTTGCCTTAAATCGGTCTAGGCCCGAGAATTTTTTAGTGGCGTTTATATTCATTGTGCCATCGGGATTGATGCAAAGCACACCTTTTAACCTGTGTCTATTGCCTATTTCAAAATCATTTGCATCATGAAAAGGGGTAATTTTAACAACACCTGTTCCGAATTCAGGATCAACTTTTGCATCTTCTATAATCTTCAATTCTCTCCCAACAATCGGCAAAATAGCCATCCTTCCAACTAAATGTTTGTATCTTTTATCTTCAGGATTAACACATAAGGCAGTATCTCCAAACATCGTCTCGGGACGGGTCGTTGCTACCACAATATAGTCCATATTCGATAGTCGATAGTCGATAAATTTAGAGCTTTTTTCTGTGGACTGTGGACTGTGGACTGTGGACTTCTTAAGCGGATATCTTATGTAATAAAGATTTCCCTGAATCTCTCTATGAGGAGCCTCCTCATCACTTAATGCAGTTTGACATCTTGGACACCAGTTTATAATATAACTACCTCTATAGATGAGTTTTTCATTGTATAACCTGATGAAGGCTTCATTAACAGCTTTTGAATACTCTTTATCTAAGGTAAAGCGTTCTCTCTGCCAATCACAACTACAACCTAACCTTTTCAACTGCTCTATGATAACTCCACCATTGGTCTTAGTCCATGCCCAAACTTGCTCTATAAATCTCTCTCTACCTAAATCGTATCTTGTCTTCTTATCTTTTAAAAGCTCCTTCTCAACTACATTTTGAGTAGCAATTCCAGCATGGTCTGTACCCGGTGTCCATTCGGCGTTAAAGCCGGACATCCTTTTGTATCGAATTAATATGTCCTGAATGGTATTATTTAGGGCATGACCCATATGAAGTATTCCAGTTACATTAGGTGGAGGGATAACGATAGAGTAAGGTTCTTTATCCTCCTTTACCTCTGCATAAAAATACCCCTTACTCTTCCAGAAATCAAACCACTTACTTTCAACCTCTTTAGGATTATACCTTGTGGGAAGTTCTCTCATAGGTAAGTTTATCTTTTGTCCTTAAGCAATTTATACTCAATACTATCTATCAGAGCCTGACAACTAGCCTCAATAATATTCTCTGAGACTCCAACAGTAGACCAAGAACCTTCCTTATCCTGAGACTGAATTAAAACCCTTACCCTGGCAGCTGTGCCTGCTTTTTGATCAAGTACCCTTACTTTAAAATCTGAAAGGTGCATATCTTTTAAATTAGGATAGAATCCTTCTAAAGCCTTTCTTAAGGCATTGTCAAGGGCATTTACAGGACCGTCTCCTTCTGAGACAGTATACTCTCTTTTTCTATTTACTTTAATCCTCACTGTAGCCTCTGAATGAAGTTCAGGTTTGTTAGTCTGGGGGTTATTCCTTCTTTCAACAATAACTCTGAAACCTTCTAATTCAAAAAACTTCTTAATTTTTTTCATCTTGCGTTTCATAAGAAGTTCAAATGACGCCTCAGCTGCCTCAAAATGATAGCCTTTATGTTCTAAGGTTTGGAGGGTCTCTAAGATCTTTTTAGTCTTAGGGATATCCTTAGACAAATCTAAATTGAGTTCTTTAGCCTTTACTAAAATACTCGTCTTACCTGATAACTCTGAGATTAAAAACCTTCTTTTATTGCCTATCTTCTCTGGAATTATATGCTCATAAGATTTGGGATTCTTCATAACAGCATTTACATGCACTCCGCCTTTATGAGCAAAGGCACTCAGACCAACATAAGGTTGATTATCTCTCTGTTTCATATTGCTTATCTCGCTTACATAACAAGAAACCTCAGTCAATTCCTTCAATTTAACATCGGATAGACACTCAATGCCTAATTTTAGTTGCAGATTAGGAATAATTATACATAGGTCTGCATTGCCACAACGTTCGCCATAACCATTGATAGTGCCCTGAATATGAGAACATCCTGCCTCAACCGCAGCAATTGAATTAGCCACTGCCAAACCACTATCATTATGGGTATGGATACCCAGAGGAACCTCTATTTCACTTTTTACCTTGCTTATGATATCTAAGATCTCGGTGGTTAAGGTACCTCCATTGGTATCACATAGAACTAAAACAGAAGCCCCTGCCTTCTCTGCTGTCTTAAGAACCTGGATGGCATACTCCGGATTCTCTTTATAGCCATCGAAAAAGTGTTCTGCATCGAAGATCACCTCTTTTTTCTTCTTTCTTAGATATCTAATGCTTTCTTCTATCATCTTAAGGTTCTCATTTAAGGTGGTTTTTAAGATATCCTTTACATGCAGAACAGAACTTTTCCCAAAAATAGTTACATATCTTGTCTCTGCTTTAAGTAAAGCCTTAAGATTTCTATCCTCATAAGGTTTAATATAAGGTTTCCTGGTTGAACCAAAAGCAACCAATTCAGTCTTTCCCAGCTTCATCTTCTTTGCCTCTTTAAAGAAATCTAAATCCTTAGGATTTGAACCTGGCCAACCACCCTCAACAAAATGAATACCCAGCTCAGACAATCTTTTAAGGATTAAAAGTTTATCCTTAACCGAAAAACTAATACCTTCGGTCTGGGCTCCATCCCTTAAGGTTGTATCATAAAGACTGACTTTAGTCATTTCTTTTACTCCTTTGTTTTTCTAAACCAAATTCTTTATGAAGAATCCTTACTGCCTCTTCAGCCTTATCTTTTTCTATAACACACGATATTTTAATCTCTGAGGTTGATATCATCTCAATATTTATCTTATTTTTACCTAAGGCCCCGAACATCTTAGCCGCAACCCCTGGATAACTTCGCATACCTACACCAACGACGGAAATCTTGGCAATATCCTTATCATATATAACACTACCTGCCTTCACCTTAGGTGTAATCTTTTTCACTACTCTTATAGCTCTATCTAAATCTGTCTTATTTACAGTAAAGGATATATCTGTAACCCCGGTATGAGAAATATTCTGAACTATAACATCCACATTAATATTCTCCTCAGCTATTTCTTTAAAGATCTTAGCCGCAATACCGGGTCTATCCGGAACATCGCATATAGTGACTTTGGCTTCATTCTTATCTAAAGTTATACCGCTTACCAGCACCCCCTCCATCTTTTTAACCTCCTTGATAATCATAGTGCCTTCTCTTTTTGAAAAACTTGAGCAAACATAAACAGGCACATTGTATTTTTTAGCCACTTCTACTGAACGTGATTGCAAAACCTGAGAGCCCATTGATGTTAATTCTAATATCTCATCATAACTTATCTCTTTTAACTTCTGAGCCTCCTTGACTATCCTGGGATCAGCAGTATAAATTCCTTCAACATCAGTATAAATCTCGCAAATATCAGCCCTGAGAGCCTTCGCTAACGCTACCGCAGTCAAATCTGACCCCCCTCGCCCTAAAGTTGTTATCTCATTCTTCCTGCTTCGACCCTGAAAACCTGCTACTATAACGATCTTCCTTTTTCTCAGTTCTTTTTTTACCCTCCTGGTATCAATATCTACAATCCTTGCTTTTGCATGGGTTGAATCTGTTATAATACCTACCTGATGACCAGTTAAGGAAATGGCATCATATCCTTCTTTGTGTATTGCCATAGTTAAGAGGGCAGCAGAAATCTGTTCTCCTGTAGAGATTAACATATCCAATTCTCTTTCGCTGGGTTCATCGGTCATCTTATAAGCCAACCTAATGAGTTCATCTGTGGTTTTGCCTAAAGCAGATACCACAACAACAAGATTAACCCCTTTTTTATAAGTAGTTACTATTCGCCTGGCAACCCTTCTTATGCGTTCTGGGGACTCTACAGAAGTACCACCATATTTCTGGACAATAATCCTCTTAGACATTCTTTAAAAGTTCCTTTTTCGTTAAATATCTGAAGACTTCATAGGCTATAACAAAGGCTAAAATTAATAAAAGGCAGTCTATAGAAAAAAGGAGATATAGTCCCTTTCTATAAAAACTTCCCATAAGACAACCCAGGGCTACTATCGTGGTCATAAGCATAAATATGCCCGGAATTAAAGTATATCTTTTTGGTCTATTCTGGCTGAATAGATAAGCCGTTACAATTATCAAAACTAAAGCAGCAACAAGTTGATTGGCAGCCCCAAATACCGGCCATATAACCTGATATTTTCCATATGCCAACCATCCGGCAAAAGCAACAATGATAAATGTCTGGAGATACCTATTCTCTAAAAATCTTAAATTTAGACCATCCACAAATAATTCCTCTGTTAGATATCTTGTTATCCTCGTAGCTGAATCCAGAGTAGTCATAATGAAGGTCTTTAAAATGGTAATAGCGATTAAACTTCCTAATCCAACTTTAATAAATGGCAAAACAATCTGCCCAAAGCCCTCTCCAAAGGTTATAATCCAACCTTTTTCTGCCAAAAGTTGAGGATATACTAAACTTCCTCTACCGCTCCACTTTAGACCGGCTACAACTGATAATAAGGCTAAAACCGCCAAAACAGATTCAAGAATCATGGCTCCATAACCTATTCTTTTTGCATCTTTCATTGAAGAGAGCTGTTTAGCCGTTGTACCTGAAGCCACCAAAGAATGAAAACCACTTATTGCCCCACAGGCTATAATAACACACAACATCGGCCAGAGCCAACCTTGCGACGAATTCCAGGTTACAAACGCAGGCGCCTGAATCTGAGGATGCGAAACTACAAGTCCTAAATAACCTAAAAATAAACCAAAGAAAAGAACAAAGGTTGATAGATAATCTCTTGGCTGAAGCAAGATATTTACGGGTATTATAGAAGCAAAATAGGCATAAATAAGTAAGATTGTAATCCAGAAATTCTTAGGGCTAATAAGTAAACTCCCTATATGAAAAGGCTTAACCTTAATGGGATAATAATAACCAGCAATAATCAAAATAAACAATAAAACAATACCCAATAAAGTGGCTGTTAATTGATTTACTTTAAATTTATACATCATTAACCCTACTATTAAAGCAACTACAACAATTCCAAAGGTAGGTAAAACAATCTCAGGTTTGGCAGCTAAGGTCTTACCTGCAACTGCAGCAAAAACAGCCACAACTAAAATCAATGAGAGCCACAAAAAGGTAGCAAATATCATCTTCGACTTATAACCCAAGGTGCTTTCTGCAACATAAGATATAGATTTACCTTCATGTTTTAAAGAGGCAATTAAAGCTGAAAAATCGTGCACGCCTCCTAAAAATATAGAACCCAAAACTAACCATATCAGAGCCGGAAGCCAGCCCCATAAGGCAGCTGCAATCACCGGGCCTATTATTGGACCAGCGCCAGCAATTGAGGCAAAGTGATGCCCAAAAAGAACAGTCCAATGTTTAGCTGGCACATAATCTATGCCATCGTTAAATCTATGGGCTGGTGTAATTTCTTCTGGATTAACATTCCAAAGTTTAACTATAAGATTGGCGTAAAATCGATAACCTAAATAATATAATATAAAAACTATAAGAACAATATACAATGAGTTCATCTTTTAATAAACTCTCCTATTAATTTATAGCCATCTTTAAAATTAAGAGGACTTTTCTCACTGGTAAATTCACTAAAACTTTGCTTCTTATCAGGCTTAATGCCTTCACCACACATAGCAAAACAGATGGCATCACGGCTGTGAGTTCTCAATTTAACCGGCGTTGGGTGATCTGGAAGGACTAATATCCTGAAATCCCTGTGCCTTTCAAGATATTCTAAAAACCTTCCAACTATCTCTTTATCAAACCTTTCAATCGCTGTAATCTTAGCCCTGATATCACCATTGTGCCCGGCCTCATCTGGCGCTTCAACATGGACAAAGATAAAATCTTTATTATTAAGTGACCGCAGACCATATTCTGCTTTACCCCTGTAGTTAGTATCATAAAACCCGGTTGCTCCAGGCACCTCAATTACATCTAAACCTATTGTTTTACCTATCCCTTTTATCAAATCCACAGCCGAGATTACAGAACCTTTTATTTTATATTTACTGTAAAAAGTCGGTATCCTGGGTTTTCTACCCTGACCCCACAACCATATCATATTAGCTGGATTTTCTCCTAAATCAACCCTTACCTGATTAACTTCATGAGAGGATAAAATGTTCTTTGACATCTTCATTAAATCTATAAGAAATTGAGCACCTTCTCCTTTAGGTAAATTCCTGGATATCCTCTTGCCTATGATATCATGAGGTGGTTTGCATTCGGCTGTAAAAGAGGGGTTCTTCTTAGTTGGTTTTAGGCGCATAATGTGTCTGTAACTTACACCAGCATAAAATCTGAGATATTTAGTTGACAATCTCTTATTTAAAAAATCTATCAAAATCTTAGCCTCTTTAGTCGATATATGACCTGCGCTATAATCAGTTAAGATATCATCTGAGGCAGTAACCAGATTGCAACGAAAGACCACCTCATCCTTCCCTAATCTTATTCCCATATTGGCAGCCTCAAGTGGACCACGGCCTGTATAATATCTTCTTGGGTCATAACCAAAGATGGACAAATTTGCAATATCACTTCCACAAGGCATACCCTTTGGAATCATATTAGCCCGGCCCACTACACCCCTTCTGGCAATAGAATCCATATTAGGAGTTTTGGCAATCTCTAAGGGTGTGCGAGCTCCCAACTCATCAAGAGGATAATCAGCCATCCCATCGGCAACCAATATCGCATATTTCATAATAGCCTCTTTAAATTCCTAATTGCTCTAATTAACCTAATTTCTAATCAAATCCTGAGCACCAATATCCAAATTATAATTAAATCCTAAATTCTAATATCTAAATCCTAAACAAT
>CAZQVU010000033.1:3122-9657 GCA_964596885.1 uncultured Planctomycetia bacterium | reverse complement strand
CAGAAGATGAATTGATAGATGGTCTTAAAAAGATAGAAGAAAATATCTTATCTATATACCAGGATTATGTAGATAAATTTCCTTTAGGTGAGATGACCAAATACGATAAGATGCTTGATTTAGCCTGTTTGTTTGGTCTATATGAGTGTAAGAATTTAGATGCATATTATGAGTTAGCCAGAGGAAAGAATGCTTTAGAGCTAACCAAATGGTTTAATACTAATTATCATTACCTTGTTCCAGATTTTAGTCGGTTAAATGATACCTTTTCTTTTAAACAGGCAAAGATTAGTCTGGAAGATAGATTCAAAAAATACAGAGGGGGTATGCCGTATCTAATTGGTCCATTTACCTTTCTTAAATTATCAAAAGGCATAACTTGGGATAAATTCAAAAGTTATTTACTTTCTTTAGCCGATGTCTATTATGAATTATTAGATGATTTTAAAGAAATTCACATTGATGAGCCGGCATTCGTTATGGAGTTATCAGAAGATGAGATTGATTTAATCAAGCAGGCTTATAATAGATTTAAAGATTCTAAATGCAGGATTAATCTATTTACCTATTATGATTCCGTTGATTTCTTAAAAGATTTATACGATTTGCCTGTTAAATCAATTGGCCTTGACTTTATAAATGGAAAAGAGAATCTGGATTACATTAAAGAGTATGGATTTCCAGAAGATAAGGTGCTTATTGCTGGTGTTGTAAATGGCAGGAATATCTGGCGGACAGACATAAAAAAGGCAGTGGAATTCTTAAAAGAACTAAATCATTATGCAAAGGAGATAATAATATCAAACGCCGCTCCTCTTTACCATTTACCGGTTACGATTGAAGGAGAAGAGTTAGATGAAGGACTAATGAAAAAAATGGCTTTTGCGAAAGAGAGGCTATATGAACTAAAGTTAATCTCTAAGGTATATAAAGGAGATGCAGAAGAGATAGGCAACTGGAATGAAGAAAGACCTGCTTTTGGTATTAATGATAAGGTAAGAGATAGAATTAAGAATTTAAAAGATGAGGATTTTATTAAACCCTATTCCTATCTTAAAAGGCATAAGAAACAGAAGGAGATTCTAAATCTTCCTCTATTTCCAACAACTACCATAGGAAGTTATCCTCAGGACAAAGAGGTAAGAGAGAAAAGAGCGCAGTTCAGGAAGGGTAAAATTAGCCAGGATGAATATAGAGATTTCATTCGGCACAAGATAAAAGATTTAATTAGATTTCAGGAGGATATTGGTCTTGATGTTTTAGTTCATGGTGAGTTTGAGAGGACTGATATGGTTGAGTTCTTTGCTCAAGAATTAGACGGTATTGCTACCACAAGAAATGGCTGGATTATTTCATATGGCACAAGAGGATACCGCCCGCCAATAATATATGGAGATATCTCAAGACCAAAACCTATGACGCTTGAGGAGATAAGTTATGCTCAAAGTTTAACCCACCGACCAGTTAAAGGTATGCTTACAGGACCAGTAACAATCCTGGCCTGGAGTTATGTAAGGGAGGATATTCCTATCTATGAGGTAAGCTATCAGATTGCTCTGTGTTTACAGGAGGAGATAAAGGATTATGAAAGGGCAGGTATTAAGATAGTTCAGATTGATGAACCCGCCTTCAGAGAAAAGGCTCCTATAAAGAAGCGTAACTGGAGTGATTATTTCAATTGGGCTATTAATTCATTTAACCTCGCTTCTCAATCAAAACCTGAGACCCAGATTCATACCCATATGTGTTATTCAGAGTTTGGTGAGATTATTGATTATATAAAGATGATGGATTTTGATGTGATAACCATTGAAGCTTCAAGAAGTAAAGGAGATATTATTAAAGATTTTAAGAAGATTGACTTCAAGAAACAGATAGGTTTAGGTGTCTGGGATATACATTCACCGGCTGTGCCTTCATGTAGTGATATGGAAAATATTATAACTCAGGCATTAGAGGTTCTGCCCAAGGAAAATCTCTGGATAAACCCTGATTGTGGGCTTAAAACGAGAGATTGGCCAGAGACTGAGGCTTCATTGAAGAACCTGGTAGCTGTAGCCAGAAAATTGCGAGGGGAATAAGTAGAAATGTCACAGGTTAAACTGAATGTGAGATTATTAGAAGTAACTCAGGATGCACTTTCACTTATATACGCTGCTGCCAGACAGTGCTATTCGTCTAAGTTTGCCGCTGAGATATTTGATGATAAACAAGAAAAACCCTCAAAAAAAGCAACTCTTATTAAAGAATTAGTTAAGGCTGGGCATGAGAGTCCGTTAGAGCATGCCAAGTTTACTTTTGCCATAGAAGGTATATCCCGCAGCCTTAGTCATCAATTGGTAAGACACAGAATAGCCTCTTTTTCGCAACAGTCGCAGCGTTATGTCAAAGTCGAAAAGTTCAATTTTATAATACCACCGTCCATAGAATCTGATGAGATTTTAAAAGATGAGTTTTTAAGAATTATGAATGAGATTCAGAAAAGCTATAATAAACTTTTAGAGAGGTTTAAACAAAAGAATATAGTAGGACAGAAGGCAAAAGAGGATGCAAGATTTGTTTTGCCTCAAGCCATAGAAACAAAGATAGTAGTAACTATGAATTGCCGAGAATTGTTACATTTCTTTAAATTAAGATGTAACAAAGCCGCACAGTGGGAGATTAGAGAACTGGCTAATCAGATGCGGGCAATATGCAGGAAGCATCTGCCCGAAGTTTTCTCTTAAAAAATGAATGAAAAGAGACAATTAAGAAGGGATATTTCACTTTTAGGTGTCTTTTGCATTGCCACAGGTGCTATGATTTCATCAGGTCTTTTTATACTTCCTGGTATTGCTTCTGCAAAGGTTGGACCTGCCTTGTTCCTTTCCTATATCTTAGCCAGTCTTTTTGCTCTTCCTACTGTCTTAAGTCAAGCAGAGCTTACCACAGCCATGCCTAAGGCGGGAGGAGATTATTTCTTTATTACACGGAGTATGGGCTTCTTAATCGGAACGATAGGAGGTCTATCTACATGGTTTTCTTTGAGTTTAAAGAGCGCTTTTGCGCTTATTGGTATGAGTGCTTATTTATTGCTTATTCCTCCTTTTTCAAATATCTCTATTAGATTAATTGCGGTGTTATTATGTATTTTCTTTGTCCTTATAAATTTAAAAGGTGCAAAACATGCAGGTAGATTTCAAATAGGGTTAGTTGTGGGATTGATTATACTTCTTCTTTTATATATAATAAAGGGATTCAGTCAGATACATATCTCAAGATATATTCCTTTTACTCCATATGGAGCGGCTTCAGTCTTCTCTACGGCTGGATTTATCTTTATCTCTTACGGAGGAATTACAAAGATTGCTTCTATGGCAGAAGAGATTGAGAATCCTTCAAAAAATATTCCCCTGGGAATGATACTTTCTCTTATTATAGTAGGGATAATTTATGGTTTGGTAGTCTTTGTTACAACTGGTCTTCTTCCTTTCAGTTCGCTTTATAATTCACTTACTCCTATATCAGATGGAGCAAAGATTTCTATGGGTGGATGGGGCGAAATTATTATGGCAATTGCTGCTATTTTAGCCTTTGTCTCAACGGCAAATGCTGGTATTATGTCTGCCTCTCGTTATCCTTTAGCTATGAGCAGAGATTCACTTCTACCGCGGCCTTTAAGCCGTATCCATCCAGAGACTAAAATACCTTATAATACGATACTCTTAACTGGATTATTTATGATTTTGGCTATATTGTTTTTAAATCTTGAAATACTGGTTGAGGCAGCAAGTATATTTTTAATCCTTATATATATTCTTATAAATATTGCTCTAATCGTTATGCGAGAAAGCAGGTTAACTAACTATCAACCTGCTTTTAGATGTCCTCTCTATCCCTGGGTACAGATTGCAGGTATCTTAGGTGGGATATTTTTACTCCTTGAGATGGGAACTATTCCTCTTTTTATTGCAGTCTGCTTTGTGATATTAGGTTTAGCCTGGTATCTATTTTATGGAAGAATTGGTTTAAGAAAAGATTATGCCTTAATTTATCTTATCGAAAGGGTAACTAACAAGGAATTAGCAGGAGATACTTTAAGGGTTGAACTTAAGGATATTATAAAAGAAAGGGATGAGATTTTAGAAGATAGATTTGACAGATTGATTAAAGAGGCAGAAGTCTTAGATATAGATAAAGGGATAGAAATGGAGGAGTTTTTTAAGATAATATCTGAAAGACTCTCTTCTCAGTTTAATGAAAGCCGAGAGTATTTCTATAATCTATTAATGGATAGAGAGAAACAATCAAGCACTGTAATACAAGAAGGTTTGGCTATCCCCCATATAATTACAAAAGGAGAGAAAGAGTTTAAGATAATTCTTGTCCGCTGTAAAGAAGGTATAAGATTTAAAGGCGCTGAGAGCCCTGTTAAGATGGTATTTATTTTAGCAGGCTCTAAGGATGAAAGGAATTTTCATCTGAGGGCACTTTCTGCTATTGCCCAGATTGTCCAGAAGAGGAATTTTGAAAAGCTATGGATGCAGGCAAAAAATATAGAAGAGTTAAAAGATATAATTTTGCTTGCTGACAGGAGGAGATTTTGAAGGATAAGATTTTTTATGGCGGAATTTATGAAATTACGAGATACTAAGGGAGGTATAAAACCAGGTTATCCTAAGCAAAAAAGCAGGATTAAACTAAGAGGAGGTTAAAGATGTCTACTTACAGGTATAACTATCTTGTTATCTTTCTGATAGTTGGGTTATCACTGGTATCTTTTTGTTGCACTACTACAGCAGAGACAGTAAACTGGTTGACTTCTTATGATAAGGCTTTAAAATTAGCCAAAGAGAAAGATAAACCTATTATGGTTGATTTTTATGCAAAGTGGTGCGGTTGGTGTAAAAGATTGGATAAGGATACTTATAGAGACGAGAAAGTGATTGAGGTCTCCAGGGATTTCATCTGTCTTAAGATAGATGGAGATAAAAACCGTTCACTGGCTAGAAAGTATGAGATAAGAGGCTATCCTACTATATTGTTTTTAGATGGAGACGGTAAAAAGATTGGAGGCGGCCCAGGCTATAGAAATGCAGGACGATTATTATCAGAGATGCGACAGATCCTCAAGAAATATTAGGCTATCCAGAACTTTTTATATAACAACAGCAGACCCTATCTATACCCCTTTCATTTAATATACAGGCTGTTACGAAAGTATTCTACCTATTTTTATATAATTTTATGGAATAAAAAAGGCGTTTGTGTGTCTAAAGGATAGAAGAATAGATAGGGAAGTCTGATTTATGGATGATGAAGAACTTCTAATTAAGGCAATTAGTGGTAACAAGGAGGCTTTTGGCCAACTTGTAGACAGGTATAAAGATAAGATTATAAGGTTAGCCTTTAGGTTCAGCAGGAATTACAGAGATGCAGAGGATATAGCACAAGAAGTTTTTATTCGGGCTTATCTGAACCTGAGGAGTTTTAAGATAGAGTCAAAGATTTCAACCTGGCTATATAGGATTACCTGTAATACTGCTATAAATTATATGAGAAAGAGAAGGAAGGCTATAGACTACGATAGAATTAGGGAGTTTAATCCTGGTGATGAGCCCAGTCATAATATTACAGAGAAAGAAAAGAAGGATATGATAGAAAAAGCCATTGAGAGATTGCCTGTTAAACTACAGTCGGCACTTGTCCTGAGAGAATATGAGGATTTATCATATAAGGAGATAGCCGAGGTTCTAAATTGTTCTATCGGGACAGTGGAGTCAAGAATTAAAAGAGCCAGGGATAAACTGAAGGTTTTAATCCAGCCCTATATAGAAAGAGGAGAGAATATATGAGATGCCGATGGAAAAAACTTATCTCAAGATTTATTGATGGTGAACTTGATAAAGAAGAGAAAGAATTTATGGAAGATCATATCAGGGGATGCGATATTTGCAGCCAAGAACTCCGATTCTTAAAGATGATAAAGGATAATCTCAATAAGGATTTTGATTATCAGATAGACTCTAGTTTCAGGCAAAATGTAATAAGTGAGTTAACTGATATCCAGACGAATTTTAAGAGGAGATTTAATCTATGGCTTGATGATATCTACACACCGGCTAAAAGACTTATTCCAGCCTTTACTGTAGTTTTGTTATTGATAGTCTTTTCTTTTGTTTTTAGGCAGCCATCGCTTGCTCTGGTAACAATAGAAGATGTCCTTATTAATAACCATTTAACTGAAGAAGAAGAGTTTATATTAGGTAATGACGAATTATCACCAGGGGTAATTTTAGGACTTTTTCTTAATGGAGATAACCAGGAAGGAGGGTATTAATTATGAATAATTCAAAGATTATTTTTGTAGTGGTTTTAGTTTTGACTTTATTGGTTGGCGGCTCTGTAGGTTATTTAATTGGTGAAAGAATTTCATCTTTGCCTCAAAAGCACTTTCGTTTTGAAAGACAGATGCAGCCAGGGCATAATTTAAGAGCCAAAGCCGCAAGGCATCTTGCAGGAAAGGCTTTTCAGAAAAGGTTACAAGAAAGGCAGG
>CAZQVU010000033.1:0-3022 GCA_964596885.1 uncultured Planctomycetia bacterium | reverse complement strand
TTCATAAAACAGCCCATTGCAGACATCTTAATGTAATGGGCTTTTTATATAAATTGCGGCATATAGACAAGAAAATGTATTGACAAGTATATATAGACGGATTAAGATATAGAAAATGAGAGTGTTTTCATTATAACAGGTAAGAATTATGGATTTAGTTGGAGATATAGTTAGTTGGATCAAAAAAAGGGTAAAAGAGGCTAAGGCAGAAGGTGTAGTTTTTGGTTTAAGTGGTGGCCTTGATTCCTCATGTGTAGGCGTTTTATGCAAGAAGGCTTTAGATGAAAGAGTTTTGGGGTTAATCTTGCCTTGTCAAAGCAGCCCAGAGGATGAAGATTTGGCTTTATGTCTGGCAGATAAATTTAATATCAAGACAGAAAGAATAGTTTTAGATTCTCTCTATGATAAATATTTAGAGATTTTACCTGAAGGTAAAAAATTAGCCAAAGCCAATTTAAAGCCCAGACTAAGGATGGTTATTTTATACTACTATGCTAATAATTTAAATTATTTAGTAGTAGGAAGTAGCAATAAGAGTGAACTAAGTGTAGGTTATTTTACAAAATACGGAGATAGTGCAGTAGACCTACTACCTTTAGGAGGATTATTAAAGTCTGAAGTGAGAGAGTTAGCCAGAGATTTAGGTATACCCAGGAAGATAATAACAAGAGTACCCACTGCTGGCCTATGGCAAGGACAGACAGATGAAGAGGAGTTGGGTTTAAGTTATAAAGATTTAGATGAGGCAATTATCGCTATAGAGGAGGATAAGGCTAAGAAATTCTCTAATCCTGAGGTTATAAATAAAGTAAGGAAGATGATGGGAAACTCTGGACATAAGAGGAAAACACCTTCTATTTATAAAAAATAGGGCTTTGCAAAAATTGTTTTGTCCTTAATTAACAGCCCGAAGCAGAATTTTGTAAAGGGCTGTTAAAAAATAATAAAGGAGAGAAAGATAGATGACTACTAAAACAAAAGAGGATGTTTTAAGATTAGTAAAATCAAAAAAGATAAAAGATATTCAACTATGGTTTACAGATATTTTAGGCTTTTTAAAATGCTTTACTATCACCGATGATGAACTTGCTGATGCCCTGAACTATGGTAAGGGTTTTGACGGTTCATCTATAACTGGTTATGCTGAGGCCGAGGAATCAGATATTATAGCCAAACCCGATCCAGCTACATTTCAGTTGCTTCCCTGGCAACCGAAAGATGCTCCAGCCGGTCGTATGTTCTGTGACATATTAAATCCTGATGGCAGTCCTTATCCTGGAGACCCAAGATATATTCTGAAACAGAATCTCAAGCGTGCTAAGGAGATGGGTTTTGTGTTCTGTGTAGGTCCTGAATTAGAGTATTTTTATTTTAAGAGTAGAGAAGTTCCTCAGATTATGGATGAGGGTGCCTATTTTGACTTTATCCCTAATGATATGGCTAATAACCTTAGAAGACAGACAATAGATATTCTTAGAAAGATGGAAATTCCTGTAGAGATGTCCCATCATGAAGTGGCTCCATCTCAGCATGAGATAGATTTACACTTCTCAGATGCCCTGACTATGGCAGATGCGACAGTAACTTATAAAATGGTAGTCAAAGAGGTAGCCCAGAAAGAAGGTATTCACGCTACATTTATGCCTAAACCTATGTTTGGAGTCTGCGGTTCAGGGATGCATGTTCATCAGTCTCTGTTTTCTGCCAGAGGCAGAGGCGCTACAGCTGGTAGCAGGCAGCAAGCTGCCTCTCGCAAAAAGAACCTGAAGAATGTTTTCTTTGATAAGAAGGATAAGTTTCATCTTTCGGATATAGGCAAGAGATTTATTGCAGGGCAACTCAAGCATTCTCGTGAAATCTGTTCTATTTTGGCTCAATGGGTTAACTCATATAAGAGACTTGTTCCTGGTTATGAGGCTCCGGTTTATATAAGCTGGGCTCAGAAAAATAGGACTGCTTTAATAAGAGTACCTTTCTACAGGCCCGACAATGAGGCTGCTGCCAGAATAGAACTTAGATGTCCTGACCCAGCATGTAATCCTTATCTGGCGTTTTCTGTAATGTTGGCAGCAGGACTTGAGGGTATCGAGAAGAGATACAAACTTCCAGAACCCGTAGAACCAAATATCTACAATATGGAGCCTGAGGAAAGAGAATACCGGGGACTTAAGCGATTACCCGTTAATCTCTTTGAGGCTTTGAAGGAGACTGAAAAGAGCGAATTGGTAAAGAAGGCTTTAGGAGAACATATATTTACTCGCTTCCTGCATAACAAGATGAAAGAATGGCAGGAATATGCTACCCAGGTTACTTCCTATGAGATAAGGAAGTACCTGTCTATTTTATAGAGTTTTTTAAAAAAATTCCCCAATTCCTGATTATAGAAGTTACTCTGTTGGTGGGATAAAATCCTGTCTGTAGTAGATAGAGATAAAATAAAATGGCAAAGAAGGTTAAATCAAGTAGCAGTAGCGAGCAGATTATAGAAGCCTTAACTAAAATAAGCGAAGCCGTTACTTCAGATTTATATCTGGAAGACATTTTAAAGCTCATTGTTACAGTTACGGCGCAGGTTTTAGGTTCTAAGATATGCTCTCTTATGTTATTAGATGAGACTAGGAAGGAACTTATAATCAAGGCGACCCAGTCAGTAAGTGAAGCATACAATAGAAAACCCAACATAAAGTTGGGTGAAGGAATTGCCGGTAGAGTTGCAAAAGAAGGTAGACCCATAACAGTCCTTGATGTGCGAAAGGATGAGTGCTATAAGAATAGAGATATTGCTAAGAAAGAAAAACTCTGTTCTTTGTTAAGTGTTCCTCTTATTTTTAAGAGCAAGGTAATTGGTGTTTTAAATACCTATACTTCAAAACCACACCAATTTAGCAAGAGTGAGATAAACATCTTAAAATCAGTCGCAAATCAAGCCGCTATCGTTATTGAAAATTTTAGATTAGTTGTCGAATCGCAAGTTATCAAAGAGGAACTTGAGGCAAGGAAAACAATTGAGAGAGCAAAAGGT
>CAZQVU010000032.1:0-9790 GCA_964596885.1 uncultured Planctomycetia bacterium | reverse complement strand
GATTAAATATTGACGGAAAATCTGTGTAATCTTTTAATAATCTGTGTAATCAAGAGATATCCCTTCAGCAACAAATTCGGGATAGTCCTAAAATTCTGAGATTCTGAGATTTTTTTAGAAATCTCTTTTAAAGAGGTTAATTTTTATTTATAATCTGATTAATCTCTTCTATTGCTTTTTTGTTTCTGGCTGTAATCCTGCACTTTTCTATAGAAATCTCTTTGTTTAATAGTTTTTTGGCAAACTCATAACAATTTGCACAACCGCAGGCACCACAATTTAGACCAGGTAAGAGTTTCTCAACTTCACTAATCTTAGAATCCTCTTCAATCTTTAACTTACTATATGCAAAACTTAAGATAGTGGCTAATAAAGCTGCCAGGGTTGCCATTACTATGATAGATAAATAAATATTATTCATATTAACGCACCTGAATTAATCCACTAAAGCCAACAAATATTAAAGCCAGTATTCCGGCAGTAATCAGGGTAATACCTGCCCCTCTCAGGCACTGAGGCACATCAGAGAATTTAATCTCTTCTCTGATACCAGCCATAATAGCAATAGCCAGAGTAAAACCACAGCCTGATGAGAAACCGAATATTATACTCTCTAATAGGCTGTATTCATGTAATACCAGGTATAGAGCCATAAATAAAATAGCGCAATTGGTGGTAATAAGTGGCAGGTATATGCCCATTGCCTGATTTAATACTGGAAAGAATCTCTTTATGAACATCTCAACAAATTGAACTAAAGACGCTATAACGATGATAAAGCACACATATTGTAAAAATGGCAATCCTAACCTATCAAGTACTAAATGTTTTATAGCCCAGGCGACTGGTGCTGTAATACTCATAACAAAGGTAGTAGCAAACCCCATACTTATGGCAGAGCGTAATCTGTCTGAAACACCTAAAAAAGGACAGATACCTAAAAAGAATTTCAAAACAAAGTTATTTATTAATACTGCCGAGATAAAAATCAAAATTAGTTCTTTCATCATTCTTTATTGGTCCTTCTTCTTAATCTATCTATCATATTAACCACACCTAACATAATACCTAAACTGATAAATGCACCAGGAGGAGAAACCATAATAGCCCAGGGCCTAAAATTTGGAAACATCACCTTATAGCCAAATATACTCCCCATACCAAGAAATTCTCTTATCATCCCTAAAGATATAAGGGCTAATGTAAAACCTAATCCCATACCTAAGGCATCGGCTAAGGCTCGATGGGTTGGATTCTTCGAAGCAAAAGCCTCCTGTCTGCCCAGAATAAGACAATTGACTATAATAAGTGGAACATATGGTCCTAGTGCCTTGCTTATGTCGGGGAACTTTGCTTTCAGATAATAATCAACTATAGTTACAAAGGTGGCAATAATAACTATAAATGAGGGGATTCTTATCTCTTTAGGAATTAATCTTCTGATAGTTGAGACTATAAGGCTAGATGAGACCAGAGTAAAGGTTGTAGCCAGACCCATTGCTAAACCATTTCTAGCCATATTAGTCACCGCTAATGTTGGACACATTCCAATCACTAACCGAAAGACTGGATTATATCGCCACAGCCCCTTTATAAAATCATTGAGAAGTTCTCTCATAATCGATGCCCTATTTATTAATAATCCTCTTAACCTCTCCTATCTTTTTATTTACAATATTGACTACTGCATTAGATGAGATAGTTGCACCAGTTATTGCTTGAATCTCATCTATCTTGCCAGATTTCTCACTTACCACCTTTAGATTTATGTCAGTGGGCCTGCCCTCAAACTGTTTTTGAAACCACCTCTCATTAATTCTGCCTCCTAAACCAGGTGTCTCTTGTTCTTCCAAAATCCTAATTCCTTCAATCTCTGACAGATCTTTATTCAAGCCTATTATAATCCTTATTCTATCTTGATAACCGACGCCTTCGGCTGTAAAGCAAATACCACATCTTCTTCCATCTTTATCAGTGCATTCATATATCTTAAGGCCATTATAATCCTTAGTGGTATAACTCTTAGCCTGAGGTATAACCGAAAATATAGCCTCCTCTAAATCTTTCTCTCTCTTATCTTTTATTTCTGACTCAGTTAAGTTATAAACCTCAGCAAGGATAATACCTGATATTGAGGCGATAATAACAAGGGTTAAAATCATTCTTATACTTTTATTCATCTCTTGCCTCCAAAACATACTGGCTTTGTGAATCTATCTATTAATGGTCTTAAAGCATTCATAAATAAAATAGAATACATAACTCCTTCGGGTAATCCTCCCCATCTCCTAATTATCATAACCATAATACCGCAACCTAAACCAAATATCCACCTACCTCTTATGGTTATCGGAGAAGTAACTGGATCTGTAGCCATAAACAGGGCACCAATCAAGAGTCCACCTGATAGAAGTTCAAACAATACAGAAGGGGACTTCTCTGGCCTAACCACTCCCAAAATAAGACTAAAGAGTATAACACTGCCAATAAAAGAAAATGGTATCCTCCAATCTATGCACCTTCTTAACAGAAGATACAGACCTCCGATTAACAAGGCTAAAGCAGAAGTCTCACCTAAGGAACCTGAAACATTACCAAGAAAAAGGTCAATTAGGTTAGTAGATAAGCCTTCAAATTTCATAAGCCCTAAGGGTGTTGCTTGAGTTACAGCATTTAAGGTGTGGGGCTCTATCCAGTTAGTCATAAGAGTCGGATATGTAGCAGTTAAAAAAGCCCTTCCAACGAGGGCAGGATTGAATATATTAGCCCCCAAGCCACCAAAGACCTGCTTACCTAAAAAGATAGCAACAATAGAACCCAACATAGCCGCCCAAATAGGTAAAGACGGAGGAAGGACTAAAGCAAGAAGTAGTCCAGTTACCACTGGACTTAAATCACTAATTGATATATTCTTACCTCTTAATTTCCCAAAGAGGATATCAGAGACAACACAACTAATCAAGCAAGTAGAAAGCAAAGATACGGCTTTAATTCTAAAAAAATAGATGCTGGCAACAACAACTGGCAAGAGGGCGATGATAACATCTAACATCATCTTCTGCAGGTTGTATCCTGCTTTTATATGAGGTGCATCTTTAATAATAATCTTATAACTCATACTTTATCTATTCCTTTTGACTTTTCTTTTGATTAAAACTTCTTTTCCTTCTTTTATCCTTTTAACCAATGGTATCTTAGATGGACATATATAAGCACAAGCGCCACACTCTATACATTCTGATATATTTAATTCATCCAGGAAATCCCATTGTTTATTCTCAACTGCTTTATTTATCTCTGTGGGTAACAATCTCATAGGACAAACCTCAACGCATCTACCACATCTTATACAGGGAGACTCAGTTTGCAAATCGATCTTTCTCTTAGGTAACACTAACACTCCACTGGTTCCTGCTAATATAGGAACCTCAAGATTATCTACTGCAGTTCCCATCATAGGACCACCGAAAATAATCTCTACCTCATCTGAGGTTATCCCTCCACATTCCTTAATTATGTGATGTAAGGGAGTGCCTATTCTAACCCTAAGGTTCTTAGGTTCTTTTATTGCTTCACCTGTAACTGTAATAATCCTTTCATAAAGAGGTTTGTTAAATAAGACAGCCTCATAAATTGCAAGGACAGTCTGGACATTATCAACTACTACTCCAACATCAAGAGGCAATCTGCCTTTAGGCACAACTCTCTTTAATACTGCCCTTATCAACTGTTTTTCTTCACCTTGAGGGTATTTAGTTCTTAAAACTACAACCTTAACCTGCGGGTAAGCCTTTGCTTTTTCATTTAACACATCAATGGCTTCTTGCTTATTGTCTTCTATTGCAATATAGGCATCTTCTATATTCAAAATCTTTAAAACAACTTCAATGCCTTTAAAAATCTCATCTGGCATTTCAAGGGCAATCCTATAATCAACAGTTAGATAGGGTTCGCATTCACAGAGATTAATAATGAATGAATCTATATGTTTATCTTCTGGAATTGTAAATTTTACATAAGTAGGAAATGAAGCGCCTCCCAGACCAACAATACCAGAATCTTTTATTATCTTTCTGATTTCATCACTGGATAGACTCCTATAATCTCTTTCTTTCAAATTATAACCTTTTTCATCCTTACTGTCTGATTCAATAACAATAGATTTAGCCTCACCGAAGTCAGGATGAGGTAAATCTGTAATCTCTGTTATTCTGCCTGAAATACTTGCATAAATTGGAGCCGAAATGAATTCGTTAGAAGTAGCAATGAGTTGACCAGTCTTTACTTCCTCACCAACCACAACCTGAGTATTGAGCAACTTTGCTCCATAACTTAAAAGAGGTAAGATAACCTTCTGGGGCAAGGAAGAATCTTCTATAGTTAGATTAGAAGTAGAACTTTTAAAGTCAGGTAGGTGGATACCACCTGCAAAAGTTTTTTTAAAAGTAAATAAATCTCTTTTCATAGATTCGTTGTTATTAAAAAAATAAACTTGTTATCATTATACTTTAACAAAAATATTTTGTCAAAAAAATTTGTCTATCTTGAATTTTTAAGATATATAGTGTATACTTATGGTAAGTTTAAAACCTTTTAACTTTCATTTTTTAAAAAAGGGAGGTGTCGCTCATGGCAAAGAAGAAGAAGGCAGCAAAGAAAAAGAAGAAGAAATAGAATCATTAAATAGAATTGTCGTCATAAAAAACCCGCTTATTTTATAAGCGGGTTTTTTATCTCTTTATCTTTTTAAGTTCCTCTTCCTTCATATGAAAGACATAATCTCTGGCAGGAAATCTATTCTGTTTAACATCTTCTTTAAAATTATTAATAGCCTGCGATATCTCATCAGATAAATTGGCATAATTCTTAACAAACTTGGGTCTAAATCCAGTCGTGATGCCAAGCAAATCATGTATTACCAATACCTGACCATCGCAATAAAGACCTGCTCCAATACCTATAGTAGGGATTGATAATTTTTTAGTTATTATCCTGGCTAATTCCTCTGGCAGGCATTCTAAAACAATAGCAAAACAACCTGCCTTCTCTAACTCAACTGCTGAATCTATTAATCGTTCTGCCTCTTTTGCTAATCTTCCTTGAACTTTATATCCACCAAGTTTAGAAACAGTCTGAGGCGTCAGGCCAATATGTCCTAAAACAGGTATACCTGCTTTAACAATAGCCGATGCAGTATCACAAACATCAAGCCCTCCTTCAAGTTTAACTGCATCACAACCTGCCTCTTTCATAAATCTTCCAGCATTCCTTACCGCCTCTTGAATGGAAATATTATAAGACATAAAGGGCATATCGCCGATTAAAAATGCCCTTTTTACTGCCCGCCTTACTGCCTTGGTATGATGAATCATTTCATCCATAGTAACACCAACAGTAGACTCATAACCTAAGACTACATTACCAACAGAATCACCAACTAAGATTATCTCAATTCCACATTTATCTATTAATAATGCAAAAGGATAATCATAGGCAGTAAGCATAGTAATCTTCTGGCTTTCTTTCTTCATCTTATGAAGAAGGGGTATGGTGACTTTATCCTCTTTCATTGCCACCTCCATAAAGATTACTTATCTACTAATAACCGCTTTAAAATCTCTCGTGTAGGTTCAACTTTATTTAAAGTAAAAAAGTGTATCCCCGGAGCACCATTTTTAAGAAGTTCTCTGCATTGATTAACCGCAAATTCTACAGCCGCTTTATAGGTAGCCTCTTTATCATCTTTAATGGGCTTAAATATCTGGTGAACCTCATCTGTTACTGTTGCCCCCATCTTTTCGCTAAATTTCAACATCTTCTCATAATCTATTATAGGCAAAATGCCCGGGATAATCTTTTCGGTTACACCTATCTCTCTTGCTCTGTTGACATAATCAAAATAATCTTTATTATCAAAGAAAAACTGAGTTATAACAAATTGACCTCCTGAATCCAGTTTAATCTTTAGGTATTTTAGATCTGTCTCTTTGTCAGGTGTATCGACATGACCTTCGGGAAATCCCGCCACCCCAACACTAAAATAATCATCGTAGGACCTCAGTAATTGACACAGTTGATAACAGTAACTTAAGGCATCAGCCGGGGGCTTAAATTCAGTTACTCCTTCTGGAATATCACCATATAAAGCAAGAACATTCCTGATATCTCTTTCTTGCATCTCATTTATTATCTCCTTAAGTTCATAAATGCTGTGACCAATACAGCTAAGATGGTGCATAGTAGGAATCTCAAAACGCTTCTGAATCTCATCTGCTGTCTCCATAGTAAGTTCCCTTTTGCTGCCCCCTGCTCCATAGGTAACTGAGACAAAATCAGGATTCAATTCTTTAAGCAATCTAACTGTCTCAAAGAGATTCTTCCTCGCCTTTTCTGTTTTAGGGGGAAAGAATTCAAAAGAATACACTCTCTCCTTTTCTCTTAAGATATCTGAGATTTTCTTAACCATCTACTTGCCTTTATATTATCTTCTTTGTAGTTTATATAATTTTACTATATTTCTCATTAACATACTTACAGTAAGAGGGCCAACTCCTCCTGGAACAGGTGTAATAAATGAGGCATAATCTTTTGCTTTTTCAAACTCAACATCTCCTACAATTTTACTGCCAACCTTAGATGTTCCGATGTCAATAACTATTGCCTTGTCTTTTATCCATTCTCCCTTTATCAGGTTTGCCTTTCCTGTGGCTGAGATTACTATCTCTGCATCCTGTATATGTTTTCTTAAATCCTTTGTCTTGATATGACAGACTGTAACAGTAGCCAGTCTATTTAGTAACAATATCGATAAAGGCTTACCAATAATCTCGCTATGGCTTATAACAATTACCTCTTTTCCTTTTAGTTGGACCTTTGTATAATCAAGTAGTTGCATAACCGCCTCAACTGTACAAGGAACAATTAAATCAGACAGATTATCCTCTTTTTTATAAAAAAGTTTTCCTAAATTTACAGGATGTATACCCTCGGCATCTTTACTGGGGGCAATTGATGAGATAATCTCTTTCTGCTTAAAACCTTCGGGCAAAGGTAAAAGCAGAATAATAGCGGTAATGGTCTTATCATCATTTAAATCATTAATCAAATCTATAACCTTTCTCTGGTTTACCTCTTTCTTAATACAATGCAACTGGAAATCAATACCTAAATATGAAGTTAAATCTTTTTGGGCCTCAGCATAAGTGTTGATGATTTCATTGTTTCCAATCTGGATAGAAGCCAGTTTCGGTCTAATTTGGTATTGATTAACCAAGTAACTTATCTCCTCCTTTAAACTATGCTGAATACTTTTGGCTATAGATTTACCATTTAAGAGTTGTGCCCTCATAATACCTTATCTATCTCCTTTAAAATCTTACTACTAAATGAATTAACTCTTTTAGTAACCCTTTCAATCTTCTTATATATTCTTTTAGAAAGATTTTTATCGTTAATATCCCTAAGATTTATCTTGATATTATAAACTGCTGATTGATAGGCTGCCTGTAATAAAATGGCACTCATAGCTGTATCTGAGATTAACGCCTTATTACCTACTTGAACTAACTCCTTTGCATATACTAATCCTTTTAAGGATAGATCTAATAATTCACAGGGTACACCTAAGGCACCTCTTAAAGCATCCTTTATCTTTTTTTTCCTTTTCTGTTTCTGAAGTTCTGTTCTTTTAGGCATATCATAGGCAGCTTTGACCTTATTATAAGCTATTACATCTTTATCGACTAACTTAGTTAATTCTTTTATTAAAGGGGTGACCTTTTTAATAATATCGGCTGCTTTCTTCTCTTTATCTGAGAATTTAGCCACCATACAGATTAAACCTGCTCCCATCGCTGCGGTCAAACAGGCAACGCTTCCGCCGCCAGGGGTAGGTTTCTTTGAAGATAAATCATTTAAATATCTTATGATAGTATCCGTAGTGTATCTTTTCATAACTCAAAATAACCCTTTAATGTCTCCATTTTCATCTATATCCATATTAATCCCAGCTGGTTTTGTAGGCAAACCTGGCATAGTATTTATTTTACCGCAGAGTACATATATGAAGCCAGCACCGCCTGAAATCTTAACATCCCTCACCGGCAAAGTAAACATCCTGGGTCTACCTTTTAACATAGGATCATGAGATAATGAAAGATGGGTCTTGGCTATACAAACGGGCATATTATCATAGCCTAATTCAGTAAATAATCTTATCTTTTTATCAGCCACCTTGCTGTATTTAACCTTATTGGCTCCATAAATCCTTGTGGCTATAGTTTCAATCTTCTGCTTTATAGAATCGTTTTGTTTGTACAAAAATCTAAAATTAGAGGGTCTTTCACAAGCCTTTATAACTGCCTCAGCCAATTCAATCGCACCATCTGAACCTTTTTCATAAACCTCGCTTACCGCCACACCATCTGCACCTGCCTCTTTAGCACACCTCTTTATTATTTCTATCTCCTCATCTGTATCAGATTCAAACCTATTTATGGCAACAACCACCGGCACTCCAAAGATCTTAACATTTTCAATCTGTTTGATTAAATTACAACAGCCACGTTTAACCGCATCAGGATTACTTTTAAATATCTCCTTATCCAGGGGTTTGCCTGCTATAATCTCAAAATCCCCACTATGCATTTTAAGGGCTCTAACTGAAGCAACCATCACCGCACAATCAGGCTTAAGTCCGCTATAATAACATTTGATATGAAAGAACTTCTCAGCCCCACAATCAGCCCCAAAGCCACTTTCGGTAACACAGAAATCTGCCAAACCAAGTGCTATCTTATCTGCAATAATTGAACTGTTTCCATGGGCAATATTGGCAAATGGTCCAGTATGGATAAAACAAGGAGTATTCTCTATTGTCTGCAAAAGATTAGGTTCAATGGCTTTCTTTAAAACTACAGCCATAGCTCCTGCTACTTTTAAATCTTCTGCTGTAACCGGTTTTTTATCTTTAGTAAAAGCCGCAACAATCTTGGACAGACGCTTCCTCATATCAAAGATATCAAGGCTAAGGGCTAAAATAGCCATAATTTCACTACATGCTGTAGCGTCAAAACCAGATCTTTTAGGGAAACCATTATTTTTGCCACCTAAACCTGTAATTATCTCCCGAAGAAATCTATCATTAACATCAATAACCCTTCTAAAATCTGCTGATAAGGGATCTATATTTAGGGGATTTTTCTTCAGGATAGAATTATCTAAAAAAGCAGCAAGTAGATTGTGAGCAATAGAGACGGCATGATGGTCGCCAGTTAAATGTAAATTGATATCCTCCATTGGTAAGACTTGAGAATATCCACCACCTGTAGCCCCACCTTTTATGCCAAAGATAAGACCTAAGGAAGGCTGTCTAAGACAACATATAGCCTTTTTACCAATCTTATTTAGACCCAAACTTAAGCCAATGGTAGTGATTGTCTTGCCTTCTCCTAAAGGGGTGGGAGTAATAGCTGTTACATCAATATATTTACCTAAAGGATTGTCTTTTATTCTTTCTAAGATAGAGAGGTTAATCTTGGCTTTATACTTTCCATAATATTCTAATTCATCCTCATTGATGCCAATATCCTCTGCTATCTCATTTATAGGTTTAAGGCAAGCCCTCCGAGCAATCTCTATATTAGATAGCACAGTAATCTCCTTTTAATGACGACATAAGTTATGAAGCGATAGCGAACATAACTTATGTGTCGGTTTAAGCCGCCACCACTAATTAAATCCTAAATTCTAATTCCTAAATCCTAAACAATATCCAATTTCCAATATTCCA
>CAZQVU010000031.1:0-9842 GCA_964596885.1 uncultured Planctomycetia bacterium | reverse complement strand
TTAAGATAGTCTGCACCCTTACCTTAGGCGGAATCCTAAATTCCTCCTGGTGTTGCTTATAATATCTAAATACCTCCAGGGGGTTGACTTTTATCTCTGCCCTAACTTCTTTATTAATAAGTTTCTTTATCATTATTTGTTCTTTATACCTCTGCTTTAAATCAGAGATGGTTAAATTTTGTGAATCTAAAACCTGCCTAAATGTATCTTCATCAGGAAATTGCGATTTAACCTGAGTAAGTTTTTCTTCTATCTCTTCCTCGCTTACCTCTATCTCCTCTTTTTTTGCTTGCTGTAAAATCAGTTTTTCTTCAATCAACTGATTTAGAATATCCTCCCGGGCTTGATTAAGTTTCTGAATTAACTCTTCCTTGCTATATGTAGATTTATACTGACTGTAAACAGGTCTAAGAGCCTCATCTATTTCACTTTGGGTTATAACCTCATCATTTACCACCGCAACTATTTTATCGATTGTCTCAGAATAAGTAGTGGTGAAATTGATAAATTGTACCAGAATAAAAATAACACCTATAGTTAGTTTAGACATTAATTACTCCTTACGATATATATATATTAATTGCTAGTCAAAATACCAGCTAATTTCTCTTCGCCAAGTTTATCTTTTACATTAACTTTCTTTAATCTATCTACAGATTTTTTTAATAATCTGCAATAAAGGTCAAAACCAACAGCACTAATATAGCCGTGTTGCTCGGCACCAAGTAAGTTACCTGCCCCTCTGAGTTCTAAATCTTCCATCGCTATCCTGAAACCAGAACCTAAGTCAGTAAACCTCTCAATAATCTCAAGCCGCTTGCAAGACTTTTTGCTCAGGCTATGTCGGGGAGGTATCATAAAGTAACAATAAGCCCTTTTATTAAACCTTCCAATTCTTCCCTTTAACTGATATAAGTCACTCAGTCCAAACATATGAGCCATATTTACTATAAGCGTATTAACATTAGGTATATCAAGACCTGACTCAATAATATTGGTACTCAACAGAATATCTACCTCCTTATTTATGAATCTTTCCATTGTCTTTTCTAATATCTCATCTGGCATCTGACCATGGGCAATCTCAATACGGGCCTCAGGCAACAGTTTCTCTAATCTATCTTTTACCCTTTCTATATCCTTTACCCTATTATGAACAAAATAAACCTGACCGCCTCTTGCAAGTTCTCTTAATACAACCTGTCTTATTAACTCTTCATCAAACTCCAAAACATAGGTCTCAACCGCAAGTCTATCTTCAGGAGGAGTATTTATGATAGAGATATCCTTGACCTCCATAATAGACATATACAGCGTTCTGGGTATAGGGGTAGCGGTTAAAGTCAAAACATCTACCAAAAGACGGAGGGTCTTCAGCTTCTCTTTATCTCTTACACCAAAACGTTGTTCTTCATCTATAATCACTAAACCCAGGTCCTTAAATTTAACATCATCAGATAAAAGCCTATGGGTTCCAATTATAATATCAACTTTACCCTCTTTAAGATGTAGGAGAGTATTTTTTATCTCAAGACTGGTGCTGAATCTACTGAGCATCCTTACCTCTATAGGAAAATCCTTAACTCTCTCTTTCAAATTATTAAAATGCTGTTGGGCTAAGATAGTTGTAGGAACTAACATAGCCACTTGTTTATTGTCCATAACAGCCTTGAAAGCAGCTCTAAAAGCCACCTCAGTCTTTCCATAACCTACATCACCACAAATAAGTCTATCCATAGGTTTTGAAGATTCCATATCACTTTTTACCTCTTCTATGGCTTTCTTCTGATCAGGTGTCTCTTTATAGGGAAAACTTTTATCAAATTCCTCTTGCCAGGGATGATCTTTTGAAAACTTAAATCCACTAATTACACTCCGCATAGCCTGGAGTTGAAGAAGTTCTGAGGCTAAAGTCTCAACACCTTTATTTACCCTTCTCTTTAACATCTGCCATCTTTTAGAACCCAGTTTATGCAACTTAGGAGGGAGATTACTAAAACCTATATACTTCTGCACCATATATATCTTATTAAAAGAAACATAAAGCTTGTCATTGTCAGCATATTCTATAACCAAATGTTTTTCATAACCATTATCTGTCTTAAGCCTCCTTACACCAAGAAATCTACCTATTCCATGTTTTATATGAACTACATAATCACCTGGTACAACCTCAGTAAAATTACTAATATCAGAACCCCTTCCCAGATAGACGGTAGAACCTTTAAACCTATCTAAGATATGTTTTTTGATAGGTAACACCACCAGTATGGTTATATAGTCAACAATCTTACCTGTGTTTATATCAAAGGTAAAAATCGAATCCACCTTATTACCAAAGAATTCAATCCTTATGGGCTCATCATAAGTAGCAGGATAGATATCTAAGATATTACCGCGGAAGGCAAAATCACCCCTTTCATTAACTAAGGATACAGGATTATATCCAAAATCAACTAACCTCTTTTTTACCCTTTCAATATCTATCGTCGAATCCTGATATATCTTTATAGTCTCAAACATATCGCTTCTCTAATAATATGTATGAAAATTGGAACTTTCTTTAATCTTTATCTTGCCATCTTCTTCTATTATCAACATCCCATCAACTCCATCCATCCCCTCTATCACCTTAAGCCCATCTTCACCCATAACGAATAAAGATGTAGCCAATATATCTGCTGTAAGACAATCAGAGGCAATAACTGTAGCAGAAAGGATCTCATTCTTTGCCCTATCAAGACTATATGTATCTATAATATGCCTCTGAAAATAGTTACCAGATGTAGCAATCGCCTTATTACTTAGATTAACTTTTAAAATAATTTTATCCTTTAACTGGGGATGACGGATACCTATTGACCAATCATTACCTTTATATCTTCCTAAGACTCTTATATCTCCGCCGGCATCAACTAAGGCACTTTCTACCTTTGAGGCTATCAAGCTCTCAATGGCTTTATCAACCGCATATCCTTTGGCAGAAGCAGATAAATCTATCTTTACTTTGGGGTCCTTGAAGTAAACAGTCCTTTGGCTATCATTCAATGATATCTTTTTATAACCATCGGGTTCATTTAAAGAGGTGGCTGTAATATCAAAACTACCTTCTGTTATTTTACCAAATCTTATACATTTATCAATAACAAAAAAAAGTTCTCTATCTACCTGATAGGGGGCAAATCGCGCCTTTTGGTTAAGCTGGCTCAACTCACTTGATTCATTATAAAAACTCATCAACCTATCAACTCGCTTAACCTCCTCAAAGGCTTTATTTATAGACTCTCTTAAATATTGCCTGTCTTTGCCTATTGCTGTTATCTTAACTGTAGTTGCCATCAATAGGCGCTTATCAGATACAACCTTTTCATCTAAAGAGCAGGAAGCAACAGTTATAATAACAGTTGCACCTAAGACAATTAAAAGATAAAAAAGGTAAGATCTTCTATGCATACTAATCAGCAAATTGTAACCTGGAGATATTTGACTTTACGATATCAGCCGCTTTATGAAGAGCCTCTTTTTCCTCATCTAATAAATCTAACTGAATAATTTTCTCAATCCCCTCCTCGTCTAACTTTACTGGCACTCCCAGACAGATATTATTTAGGCCATATTCTCCCTCTAAATAAACTGATGCAGGAAGAACCTCTTTTTTATTATTCAATATAACATCAAGCATCTTAAAAACACTCATTGCCGGGGCATAATAAGCACTTCCTCCTTTTAAGAGAGAAACTATTTTTGACCCTTGATTTTTAGAATCCTCAAAAGCCTCACTTATTCTTTTATCATCTAAGAATTCATCTAAAGGCCTCTTATCAACTGTAATCTGACTTCTCACCGGCACCATGGAATTACCATGAGTGCCCAATATTAAAGAACTTATGCTGGAAGTTTGTCTATTTATTAACCTTGATAAAATAACTGATAATCTTGCAGAATCCAAAACTCCAGCCATACCCAAAACTCTTCTTTTATCAAAACCACTCATTTTATATGCAAGGTAGGTCATAATATCAAGAGGATTTGTTACTACCAATATAATGGAATGAGGGGCTTTTTCCTTTATATTTTTCACTACTTCTTTAACTATTTGAGCGTTCTTAAAAAGTAAATCCTCTCTATCCATACCTGGTCTTCTTGGTAGTCCTGCCGTTATGACGACTATTTTAGAACCTTCTATCTTGCCATAATCACCTGAGGCAGAAATTATTGCCTCCTTTTCTAATACTGCCATAGCATCCTGTAGGTCCAAGGCTTTGCCTCTGGCTAAATCCTCTTTTATATCAACCAATACAACCTCGGCTAATTCCTCCTCTAAAATTTTAAAAGCCAAAGTCGAACCAACATTACCGGCACCGATTATACTTACCTTTGCCCTGTTAGACATATCAACCTCTTATATAATTTATTTAACACTTTTTCTTTATACACCCCTCTCATCAAATCCTAAATTCTAATATCTAAATCCTAAACAATATCCAATTTCCAATATTCCAAATCCCAAACCATCCTTAACATGATAAAGTTTGAAACATTGTAATTTGTTATTCATAATTTGTTTAGTATTTCGGATTTAGTGCTTAGGATTTATCTGTATATTTGGTGCTTGTTATTTGGTGCTTTATTTACTTCTATCCTCCTCATAACTTCTTAGTTAATAGTTCACTTACAACCTTAGGATTGGCTTTACCTTTTGTGTGTTTCATAACCTGTCCTATTAAAAACATCAAGGCATTCTTTTTACCCTGCTTATAATCCTCAATAGGCTTCGGATTCTCTCTGATTATCCTCTCAATTATCTCATTCAATTGTTGGCTATCTGATATTTGAGTTATATCCTTCTCTTTTAAGACCTCAGCCGTTGACTTTTCGCCACCCATAATCTCAGGTAAGATAACCTCTTTGGCAGCAATCTCGCTAATCTCACCTTGATTAATACGATTAATCATATCTATCAAATCCTCTGGCTTAAGTTTTAGAGAAGAGAAATCCTCTACTCTCTTATTCAATTCAGAGGTTACAGGGCCTATTAACCACTTAGCTGTCGACCTCGTCTCAGCACCTATCTCAATGCACCTTTCATAGAATTCAGCCATAGCCTCATCCATCGTTAAGATATCCGCCTCATAGGCTGAAAGTTTATAATCCCTTATGAATCTATCACGTTTTTTATCAGGTAATTCTACTCTTGATATATCCTCTTTGAGTCTTCTCAGACGCTCTGCTTCAATCTCAAATTCAGGTAAGTCTGGTTCAGGAAAGTATCTATAGTCATGTGCCTCTTCTTTGCTCCTCATAGGAAAAGTCATCTTCTTGCCTTCATTCCATAGCCGCGTTTCTTGAGTAATAGAGTTCTTTTCTTCAAGTAGTTTTATCTGACGTTTAATCTCATAACTTAAAGCATCTCTCACCGCTTTGAATGAATTCATATTTTTAATTTCCGTCTTTGTGCCTAATTCTTTAGATTCAACTCGATTGACGGAGATATTAGCATCACAGCGTAAACTTCCCTCCTGCATATTGCAATCAGAGATATTCAGACTCTTTAGTATGCTTTTAAGTTTTTTTAGATAATTATATGCCTCATCTGGTGAATCTAACTCAGGCTCTGAGACAATCTCAGCTAAAGGCAGACCACAGCGATTAAAATCGATGAGGCTTGCCTCCTTGATATGTATAAGTTTGCCAGCATCCTCTTCTAAGTGTAGTCTTCTAATCCTTATACGTTTAATCCTGCCGTCTATCTCTATATCAAGATATCCTCCTGTGGCTAGAGGCATACCATATTGAGAAATCTGATAATCTTTAGGAAGATCCGGGTAAAAATAATTCTTTCTATCGAATCTCATTTTAGAGTTTATCTTACAGTTTAAGGCTAAGGCTGCCTTAATACCTAAATTTAAGGCTTCTTCATTTAAGACGGGCAATGAACCAGGAAGCCCCAAACATACCGGGCAAGTCTGAGAATTAGGCTCGCTGCCAAAAGTAGTGCTGCAAGAACAAAACATCTTTGTCTTTGTCTTGAGTTGAACATGCACTTCTAAACCTATAACTGTCTTGTATTTCATAATAGAGGTCTTCTGTTGTGCCAATCTGTATTCTTCTGGTAATTATAGGCTACCTTAAATATAGTCTCCTCATCAAAGGCATTAGCTAAAATCTGCAACCCTACTGGTAAATTACTGGAGGTAAAACCACAGGGGATAGATATGGCTGGAATACCAGCCAAGTTAGCAGGAATAGTAAAGATATCTGAAAGATACATCTTTAAGGGATCCTCTATCTTCTCACCAATCTTAAAAGCAGTTGTTGGAGAAGTTGGAGTAATAATACAGTCAACCTCATCAAAAGCCTTATTAAATTCTGCTCTTATAATGGCTCTCACTTTCTGGGCTTTAAGATAATAATCCTCATAATAACCACTACTTAAAGAATAAGTGCCGAGAATTATCCTTCTTATAGCCTCTTCGCCAAAGCCTTCAGCCCTTGTCTGTTTATACATCTTGTCTAAAGCCTCTGCTTTCTCTCTTAATCCATATTGAACTCCGTCAAAGCGAGCCAGATTAGAACTCGCCTCTGCCGGAGCAATCAGATAATATGCACTGAGGGCGTATTTTGTTGAAGGAAGCGAAATAGACTTTACCTGAATACCTAAATCCTCAAGGAGTTGAATAGCCTCTTTCACCTTCTGTTCTACTTCTTCCTCAATCCCTTCCACAAAATATTCATTCGGTATACCAACCCTAATGCCTTTTATATCATCTGTCAAGGCTCTGGTATAATCAGGAACCTCTACATTACAAGAAGTTGAATCCTTTTCATCAAAGCCTGAAATTATATTCATCACATAAGCAGCATCTTCAACAGTTCTGGTTATTGGTCCTATCTGGTCTAAACTTGAAGCAAAGGCAATTAATCCATAACGAGAAACTCTGCCATATGTGGGTTTTAAGCCAACTACTCCACACATTGCCGCAGGTTGCCTTATTGAACCTCCTGTATCAGAACCTAGGGCAAACATTGCCTCACCAGAGGCAACTGCTGCAGCCGAACCTCCACTTGAACCTCCTGGAACTCTGGATAGATCCCAGGGGTTTCTGGTTGGACCATAACAGGATGTCTCAGATGATGAACCAAAGGCAAACTCATCCATATTAGCCTTGCCTAAAAGTATAGCCCCTTCCTTTTTCAATCTATCTATAACTGTAGCATTATAAGGTGGCTTGAAATCCTTCAAGATTTTAGAAGCACAAGTAGTAGGTTCACCTTCAACGCAGATGTTATCTTTTATAACCACAGGAATACCTGAAAGTCTACCATTATCTTTATGGGTTTGTTCTTCTATTCTTTTATTTACCAATACAAAAGCATGGATTTTATTATCTATATCCTCGATTCTCTTGAGGTAGTATTTAACAATATCACGTTGTTCAATTTCCTTTTTGTTAATCAAAGCAATAAGTTGAGTTATGGTAGTCTCTCTTGATAAATCTATCATTTGATTATCTTTGGAACCTTAAAAAAATTACCTTCTTTATCCGGTGCATTCCTTAAAACCTTCTCGCTCCTCAGAGAGGGCTTAACCTCATCTTTCCTTAAGACATTCTTTAAAGCCAGGGGATGCGAGCAGGGTTCAATACTTCTGGTATCTACCTCTTCTAAGTTCTTAAAAAAGGAAAGGATATCATTAAATTGGGCCTCTAACTTCTTAATCTGTGAAGAGTTTAGTTTAATTTTAGCCAGTTCTGCAACATATTTAACATCCATAAATTGTACTCCTTAAATGACGACATAAGTTATGGATTCTGAAGGACAAAATAACTTATGCGTCGCGGAATTTAACCTGCCACCACTAATTAAATCCTAAATTCTAATATCTAAATCCTAAACAATATCCAATTTCCAATATTCCAAATCCCAAACCATCCTTAGTATGATAAAGTTTGAAACATTGTAATTTGTTATTTATAATTTGTTTAGTATTTCGGATTTAGTGCTTAGGATCTTACTTCTATTCGTGTTTGATTCATGTGTAATTAGTGCCTATCCGTGCGTCCTTATTCACAATAACATAGATAAAATTAAAAGTCAAATCAAATCCCTACAACCTTAAACTTAGGCTATATTTATAAAGATTAAAGCCTTTTACTTATAGCATTTGCCAGTCTTACAAAATCCTTAAGGGGGATATCCTCTGCTCTTCTCCTTACATCAATATTTAACTCATCTAACATCCCCTTTGCTATATCTTTACTCAATCCCAATCCCCTATAAGAAGATAAGGCATTTAATATCTGTTTTCTCCTTTTTGAAAATGCGGCTTTTATTACCTGCCTAAAACCCTCCTCATCAACTATCTCATAACGGGGACTTTCTAAGAATCTTAAACTTACCAGACTTGAATCTACTTTAGGTTGTGGATAAAATGAATTCCTCTTTATATCTATAAGGCTCTTGCATTCTGCATACATATTCACAAGGCAACTGAGGATACCGTAATCTTTACTGTGGGGTTGTGAAATTAGACGAGTTGCTACCTCTTTCTGCAAACTAAACAGAATATAGTCTATCTTATTCCTGTAGTCTAAAAGATGAAAGATTATAGGACTACTTATATAATAAGGGAGATTGCCCACTATCTTAACTTTTTTAGAATCCTTTTTAAGAAGAATATTATTTAAATCCAACTTTAAAAAATCTCCCTCTATCACTTCGACATTATTTAAACCAGATAAATTATCCCTTAGGACTCTGGCAATCCTTTTATCCTTCTCAATCGCATATATCTTATAACTAGATTGAGCAATAGGTATAGTTAGATTGCCGAAGCCAGCCCCTATTTCTATGACAATATCTTCTGTAGTAGGGTTAAGATAGTTTACAATTTTGTTGTTTATATTCTTATCAATCAAAAAGTTTTGACCAAATTCTTTCTTTGGTCTTATGTTATTATCTTTTAAGAACCTTTTAATCTGGGTCTGATTGAACACTCTATTATCCTGACTTAACCCTTGATAATCTAATTGCCAGTTTAATAGCCTCCATCATAGACGCATCTGAGGCTACAAATTTAGGCGAGATATCATAAGCAGTTCCACTTGAAGGTGATGTGCGGATAAATGGAAGCCCTAAGGTAAGGTTGACAGCTTTATCTCTTAAAATCATCTTAATAGGCACCAGTCCCTGATCATGATACATACAGATTACTATATCTATCTCCTTATGATACATCTTATAAAATAAACTTTCAGCGGATTCAGGACCAACTACATTAATCTTATCCTTTCTGGCTTTCCTTGCTGCAGGAAGAATTATTTTCTCCTCTTCATCTCCAAATACGCCGCCATCTGATGCATGGGGATTAAGACCGCAGATACCAATTAAAGGTTTCTTTATATTAAAGAATCTTTTAAGATACACATGGCTAAGTCTGATCTTCTCATAGATGTCCTGGCTTCTTAAGTTATTACTTACTTCCTTTATTGGTAGATGGGTAGTTACTAAAACAACCTTAATATGACCGGCTATAAACATCATAGCGTATTTTTTGGTCTTTGTAAGCTCAGCCATTAACTCAGTATGACCGGGCCATTTATAACCTGCTAAATGGATAGATTTCTTATTTATCGGTGCTGTTACTAGGGCATTAATTATACCTTCTTTTGCCAGGTTGACAGATTCCTTTATATACTCAACTGATGCATAACCACAGACCTTATGAGCCTTGCCCATACAGAGTCTTCTTTTAGTTATAATATCTAAGTCTATAAGAGATATCCGCCTGGAAATTTTAGACAAATTATTAAAATTCCTGATGATTGTAAAATGAGGAGTTT
>CAZQVU010000030.1:0-9870 GCA_964596885.1 uncultured Planctomycetia bacterium | reverse complement strand
AGCATAGCCAGGTGGCCCTTAAGAATCTTCAAATAAAACCCCCTGGAAAACAAAGTAGCCAATAGCATACCCAGAATAAAAATTAATAGATATGAAAAATTCTTCTCATAGATAGTAAAAAAGACTATGGTAAAAAATAATGCTTGAATAGCCATACGATGACTAAGCAATAAAACACTAAGCATAAATGCCGAAAATAAAAACATCTCCCAGCGCAAACTAATTGAATAACCCAAAAAACTCAAAAAGGTCAGGGTAAATAAAAAAGAAGCCAAGGAACGTGTAGTTAGATTTGAATTTTCCATAATAGTCAAAGGTGCACTTAGATAGATAATTTGGGCTATTGAAGCTATCATAATATTGCCGGTAAAATAATAAACAAAACCAAAGAGAAGCATAATATGGCAAAAGTCAATTACAGGAGAGACTAACCATTCAAACCTGTCAAGAAAGTTCTTGGGTATTAAAGCTAAAAACATTCGCAACCCAGGCGGATAATCAGAAGGTGCTTCAATTAGAAACTTATCTATGTATTTAGGGTATCTTTTGTGTTTTCTAATATAATCAGCCACTAAAAGATGGCGCCAGCCATCAACTCCAAAATAACGCACTTTAAGCCTGGGCTTTATTTGGATAAACAAACTGATAAAAGCTATTATAACACCAACAATAATAGCCATTTAGTTCTCCTTTTTATCTTTTGCGTAATACCAAAAATATATCCCGATAACCTTCCTTAGCATATTCTGCTTTCAATAGATTTTCAACAAATTTGTTTCTATATATATTCATCTTAAACAAATACTTAAATAAATAAAAGAATGGAATTGAAAAATTACTCCAGAATCTCCCTTTGAGTAACAATCTTTCAACAGTAAAACCATTATTATTCAACATCTTTTTTAAAGATTCTACTTTATAATGTCTGTGACCTATGAGCCAATAAGTTACATCCAAAATATTACCCATCAGCTCGTAGTGAGGCGTGGTTATTATAAAGAGGCCATCTCTTTTTAAAACCCTATTTATCTGCTCGAAGAGTCTTTCTTCGGTCCCTTTCGGTATATGCTCTAAGACAGTAAAAAGGGTCACCACATCAAAAGAATTTTGCTTAAATGGTAGATCAAGGGCATCAGAGGCTAAAAAAAGACAATGTGGATTTGCCTCTTTGGCTATCTTAAGCGCCTTAAAATCTAAATCTAAACCTATAACCCTGCAATCCTCGTTCTTAAACATAGTTTCATAATTACCTGTCCAACAACCAATATTTAACACCTTTTTATCCTTAAGATATGGCTTGGTAAGATTAAAATATATTCTATGAAAGACATCCGGTGTAGGCCTATCAAATCTCTCAAAATACTTCAGTTTATGAATAATAGGGGGTTTTTTTGATTCTTTCATAAAAATAAATTTTACTCTCTTATCTTCATAAAATCTCTTATATGTCCTAAAACAGGTTTTATGCCTCTAAATAGATAACCAATATATTCGAAGTCTTTTACTTTTAAAAGATGATTCAAGATAAAGCGGGGGTGTAGAAAAATCCTATATATAGCATCGCATATCTGCATAATTTCTTCTGGCTTAGTATCTTTGGTCTTCAGAATTGGTTCACGCATATCGAATCTCTCATAATCGTCAGTTCTCACCTTAAGCCATCCATTCTCTATGGCCTCTTTATAAAGTGGTGTACCTGGATAGGGCATAACGATCGTAGACTGAAGCATATCAGCATAGCCTTTAAGCATTAAATGTTTAGCCAGATTAAAGGTATTATACATATCCTCTCTTGTTTCCCATGGATAACCAACCATCATAGTTAGATGCACAGTAAGTCCAGCCTCTTTGGCAATCTTTGCACCTTCTATAATATCCTCAACAGTACTGCCTTTATTAAGACGTTTGAGTGTCTCATTGCTGGCTGATTCTAATCCCAATTTGAGAAGCCTGAAACCTGCTCTTTTCATAAGTTTAGCTCGTTCTCTTTTTAGATAATCAAACCTGAAGTTGCAAGAAAAGTATATCTTCTTATTATAACCTCTTTCAATCATCCCATAACAAAATTTATCAAGCCACTTACCTGCTGGTAAAGTGCCAGTATCATCAAATATTTCACCAATCTTATATCTATCAATAAGCATACCAATCTCATCCAATAAACTCTCTGGCGACCTTGTTCTAAATTTAGGGTATAGAGTAGTCCATGAACAGAACTTACACCTTGCCCAGGGACAATCTCTACCTACCATAGTGTAGGTAAAAGGCGTCCTTTTATATAAACGCTCTCCATAAAGTTGCCACTTGGTCAAGTCTCTATCTATAAAAGGAAGTGAATTCAAATCGTGATTTAATTCAAATGGACCAGTATTTAAGATATCCTTACCCTTCCTATACCAGATACCACTTTCTAGCACTTCTTTATTCTCCAGGTTTCTAACTATATTCAATAATAAAAAATCATAATCACCACCTGTTATACAGTAATCTACATTGCAGTTCTTCATAGATTCTTCAGGAAGAGCGGTTATATGGTCGCCCATAAGCACTATTAGGCACCTGGGATTAATCATCTTTAACTCATCTACAATCTTCCAATGTTGTTTGATAACAGGCGTTTTAGTTTCTATAGCAATTAAGTCAGGTGATTCTTGCTTGAAGAAATTAATAAATCTGTCATAATCCCAATTTTCTGCAATGCAATCATTCCAGATTACATTGTGACCTTCTTTTTTAAGGACAGTTGCAGCCTGAGCCGGAACCATTGGATATATATATGAAGGATTATGAAACCACTGAAATTGCCTATTCTGTCCCAACATAGGACAACCCTTTCCTTTAAGCGGCGGAAAACTTATAAATATCTTCATCAACTAACCTCTTCAGGTAATCTTCTAACTAATAGACCGTTTATAAAATACCATCCGTATACTAAATGTGTTAAAAAAATACCACTAACAACATACATAGCAACTCTTAAATTTAAACTCATAACCCCAATCCATAACAACCACAATATATAAAAGGCAAGGGCTGCAATATAGAAAATCTTTAAGAAGGCTACATAGAAGGCTAAAATCCAGCCAAAAGATAGACCTATTAAAAAGAAACTCGGGAAAAAATAACTTAATCTAAGTGATGTAGCAGGATATCTTTTTGCGAAATACCCTCGATGTAGGGCATAATTAATTACCTGTCTTAAATGTGGTAGATATAAAGGTCTTCTTCTATGGTAGACCAAAACATCAGGGTCATAATATATCTTTTTGCCTAAATCCTTGGTTATCTTATGACAAATTATAGTATCTTCTCCTGGCCAGAATTTAACTCCAAAACCACCAATCTTATCCAATACATCCTTTCTTATGAAAAGATTGCAGGTAGGATAATCATCCACCTCCATAGCAACTTTTGGTATATATCTATAATTATTCTTCCAGGTAACTAACCTTGAAGCATATACTGCACCTGAGGCAAGCTCTCTTATTGGACTATCATCTGGAGTAACCGCCGGACCTCCTACAGCGGCAATATCATCATAACTGAAGTATCTTACAGCATTCTTAATCCAGTTCTCAACAGGAAAAGCATCATCATCTAAAAAGGCGATTATCTCACCTTTAGAATATTTCAGTCCTATATCCCTTTTTTCAGGGGGAAAAATCTTACCTGTAGGTATCACCTTAATATTAGCCTCGTGAATATCTATTTCTTTATCAGGTAAAACAATAATTTCAAAATCTGGATAATCCAATTCTTTGCATCTTCTAATGCATTCTTTTAGATTCTCATTATAATCTTTAGCCGCTATTAATATAGAAACAGAAGGTGTTGTTGCTAAAGGAGGTTTTAATCTATCATAGAATTTTAGAATTTTTAGCCTATAATAGATAGCCAGAGTATCAATTAATATATGATATATATCAGTCAACCTCAAAGGCTCGAATCTATAAGAGTTCTTTATCTCAACAGGAGCCTCAATTATCTTAAAGCCATGATGAGCACTACAAACTAATACCTCTAAATCAAATGCATACTTTTTTGTCACTATAAGAGGTAAGACCTTATTAAGCAGGTTCTTTTTGTACAACTTTAACCCTGTTTGGGCATCATTAATCTTAAGATTGAAGAGTAGTTTTATCAGGCCATAATAGATAAAACTGGCTATCTTTCTTAACCTCGAATAGGTTACTTTGGAATAAGGATGCCTCTTTGAACCGATAACGATATCAGCCTTCTCCTTTTGCATAAGTTCTTTTAAAATATATATATTATCCAGTTTAAGATATGAATAAGGGTCAATAAACAAAATATAATCACTGGTTGCTTTTTTATATCCTTCTAAAAGATAAGCATACTCCTTGCCAATCTTTGGATTATGGGGTACAGGTTGAATATGTTTGTTCCTTAACGAAAGCTGCTTAACCTGATTATAAAAATTCTGTATCTTGCTATCGTAGACTATAATAATCTCGTAATCTTCGGCTACTTTAAAGATATGGGCAATTAACCTATCAATAAACTTATCTAAATCAAGTTCCCTCTTATAGTAAGCTGGTATAATAACTGATATCTTAGGAAATTTTTTCTCTTTCACCATCTCTTTAAATAGACCTTAGTAAATTGAATAAATTGACTTAAGGGTATATCCCTCTTAATCTTCCTAAAAAGTTTTCTATCATCAAGCACTCTTACATCTTGCTGAATCAACTCCCTCTTTTTTAAGGTCGCTTTTATGTTAATCAAATTCCAGATTAAAGCCTTTAATATAGAAAAACTATTTTTAAACCTCAATAAACACAAATATAAAAAACTTATAACTAAACAGAATATAAGGTGCACTATCAATATCCTCCATAATGAAGCCAATTCTAAATTCTTGATAAGCGTACAAATCCTATTTTTAAAAGAGTGATAATCGATAAAAGATGATGCTAATTTAGTAGAAGTGCCCCCTACTTTATGATAACAAATAGCATCTGGCACAAATTCTATAGTTTTACCTGATAACCACACCCGCCAGAAAAGGTCAGATTCTTCAAAATATGAAAAATAATCTTCATCAAACACGCCTATATCTAAAAGTAATTCTTTCGGCATTAAAAAGCAGACGCCTTTGGGACTAAATATATACTTCAAATTATCATACTGGCCTCTATCAATCTCTCTAAATCCTATATGATAAAGAAAACCATAATCTGTAAAATAAGAGCCGATTGCATCAAATCTCTTGGGCTCATCCATACATAATAATTTACCAAAAACTACACCTATCTCATTCTTTTTGGAGGAAATTCTATTAAAGAGTCTCTCCAGACAAAAGGAGTCGACTTTCGTATCATTATTTAAAAAAAGAATATATTCGCCTTTAGCTTTTTTGAATCCTAAATTATTTGCTCCAGCAAAACCTAAGTTTTCTCCACTTTGTATAATTTTTACCTCTGGATAATGCTCTTTTAAAAATTCAACTGATTCATCCTTTGAGCCATTGTCAACAACCAATATCTCAATATCCTGATAGCTTTGCGATTTTAAAGAATCGAGGCAGTCTCTTAAAAAATGAACGCCATTATAATTAGCAATAATAATTGATATCATAAAGTATCTTGTAACTTTTATTTTGTATTTTTAAAAGCAATCAGTGTCCCTGCTATATATGGAAAATTATAAACTAAAAAATCTAACATATTGCCTATTTGATAATTTAATTGCTCTCTGGTTGTATATCCGATACAGCCTTTTACCTTATAACCTTCTCTGCGTAAAAAATTGGTAGTAATAATAGAATGATGATATAACTCTTCGCTGTCGCCAGATAAAGGACCTTCCAGTCTATACAATTTTAATTTAGCCAAAATTTTTGGTAAAACTACTGTCAAATAAGAACAATTGGGACAATCTATTTGAATTAACCCTTTAGATACCCTCTCAAACTCCCTTAAAACTGACACTATTTCATCTTGTTTAAAATGCTCCAACACCGATGAATTGAATACAAAATCAAATACATTGTCTCTAAAAGGTAAAAATTTAATATCTCCTGCAATATAATGAATTATATTTTGCCCAGAATAATTTTTCCTAGCTAGATTTAAAAAATATAAATTAATATCGAAAGCTACAGTTTCGCCTTTAAAATACTTCAAATATAAACCAGGACCGCAACCAGCATCTAACGAAAAGGCATTGATTGAATTTTGCGAAACTAATTCCCTAATTTTCTTAGTTGTAGACAAAAATTTTAATACTTCTTCCAATTCAGGAGTAGAAGAAAAAGACATATTTTTAGATTCCAATAACATTATTGGTATTCCTTGCTTAATTGCATAATTAGCCTTACATCTATCGCAATATATGTTACCTTCCCATACTTCATCATTCTTCATACTAGAAATTTCTAAATTTAGGCTAGTGTTATTACACTTTATGCATTTGAGTATATTAAGTATTTTTTTATCCATCTCTTCCTCAAACTTTAATTGAATTTACTGCTTGATATCTGACTGATTACTTCTAAAAACTTTGTTGCTGTCTTATCCCAATCATATCTCTTAGAACTATTTAAGGAACTTTTAGAAATTGTAGTCTGTAATTTCTTATTCTTTAAGAATTCTATTATTGTTTGTGAAAGTGCATAAGAATTATTCTCTTCTGTAAAAAGCCCATTCACGCCCTCTTCTATTGAGTCCTTCAATCCGGCAACTTTATAACCAATAGCGGGAGTTCCCATAGCATTTGCTTCTGTAACAATTAACCCCCATCCTTCTCTGACTGATGTCACTATAATAGCGTGAGCCCTTTTCATTAAATCTAATTTGTCTTTATCGCTAATATTGTGAAAAAACTCAATATTATCCAAACCTTTTGCCATCTGGTAAAGTCCCTTCTTGTATCTGGGGTCTCCATTGCCAACAATCCATAATTTACAAAATGGGATTCTTTCTTTAATCAATCTAAACGCTTTAATAATATGGTGAACTCTTTTAGATTTTTTTAGCCGCCCAACATAAATTAAAGTTGGTTCTTTCTCTTTTTCAGCCAGAACCTCAAGGGGTTCAAAGCCAATGCCCATTGGTATGACAAATATTCTCTCTTTCTTAAAGCCCAATCTTAAAAGGTCTTCTTTAGTGCTTCGGGATATAGTAATAACAGGTCTGCTTCTATAGAGTTTTAAAATTAGGGGTTCTATCAAATATCCAAGCATAGCCAGAGGTAGGCAAGATTCGTAAAACCAGACTTCTTTAGCCAGTTGATTTATATGGGCGATAAGGGGTTCCTTAACATAAAGAGTAGTAAAAAAAGGGATGGTATTTATCTCATCAATAATGATATCAAACTTACCTTTAAAAAACCTCTTATAATAACGGTATGCCTGCCAGTAAACACTCAAACTATTACCGGCTCTAATAATCTTAACATTATCCAGAACCTCTTCTCTCTTAGCCCCTTTAAAAAAACTGGAAAATATAACTATCCTATGGCCCTTCTCTGCCCATCTCTTTGCCATTTGATGGGTTAAGACTTCGGCTCCACCACTTTTTGGATTTTTTATATCTCTCCAATTAAATATCAGGAATCTCATTCTACTCTATCATAATACCTTAATATATACATTCTATAGAAGATAGCTAAGGTATCCCTCCAGGTATGCCATATATCAATAAACCTGATTCTGCCAAAAGGTCTTTGAAAATGTAACCTGATAGGTGCCTCGACTATTTTATATCCGAGATGATGGGCATTAACTAACAACTCTAAATCAAAGGCATATCGTTTAATCAATACTCTTGGAAAGGCATCCTCTAAGACTTTGCGCTTAAAGAGTTTTATACCCGTTTGGGTATCTCTTATAGGTAATCCAAACATACTTCGGACCAAATAGTAATAGCCACTACTTATAATCTTTCTCTGTAAGGGATAATTTACCTTTGATTCTGGATGTCTTTTTGAACCAATCACCACATCGGCTTTATATTTTCTCATAGCATCAAAGAGGACCTTTACTTGCTCTGGATGAAGGTCTAAATCAGCATCTAAAAAAACAATATAATCTCCTATTGTATAACGGAAGGCTTTCTTTAAAGCCCTTCCTTTTCCAAAATTTACCCTATTTCTTTTAGCACAGAGGTTGGTATGATCTGCTGCAAATTCTTTAATCTTCTCATAGGTCCCATCTTTTGAACCATCATCGATAATAACTATTTCATAATCACAGCCAAATTCATTAAAGGTGCGCATTGTCTCCTTTATGCTGAATATTATATGATTAGCCTCATTATAGGCCGGCATTATAATTGATATCTTCCCTTTTACATCCTTCATATTTAACTATGTAATTTAAATATCCTAATCTTCTCCTTTCTCCCTCTTTCTTTTTGAAATCATCTCTTTCCTATTTTGTGGTCAAATCTTAATGTAAACCATAAAAGGCTAATAAATATTATACTTCCGCTAAAAGCCAGAGCATAGATTATCTCTTTCAAATCTGTATGGAATATACTTAGAATTATAAGATGGAAAACTGTCTGGACCAAAAGAATACCCACTGTTTCAACTTTATGAATAGCTATATTATAGTAAAGTAAGACAGTTATGAGTGCATAAGGAATAAATGCAAAGACAAATAACCTTAATAATTCAGGAACCGCCTCCAGATATATCTCATCAAGGAATATAACTACTACAAACTTTGATAAAGCAGATATTGTCAAAGCAGCCAAAATACACAGCCCAAAACTATATAAAAGAGTCTTTTTTAATAAAGGTAAAGTAGGTTGCCTTTTAGCATATAGACCAGAAACCTTAGGAAACATACTGGCAGCAATAGCCCAGGGAAGATAAAATATAGTCCTTCCTAACACAGATGTAGAAGAATAATAGGCAGCTCTGCTTTCTAAAAAATGTTGAACTATTAATATATCGATAAAACATATAATATTACCAAATAAAAAGATGCCAAGTATCCACCAACTTGTTTTATAAAACTCAATTAAACTTACCTGTATTGGTCTTTCTTCTTTAAAAAGTATTCCTCTTATCCAGAATAAGATTATGATAAATGTAATAATAAAAGCAATAAGAGAACCACTTACCGCTCCTGTTACCTCAAAACCTAAGTAGATAAGTAATACACCAGCAAGTAATCTAAACAAAGAAAATATTATCATACTCAAAGACCACTGATGAAAGCGCTGAAGCCCCTGCAAAGCCCCATAGCCCACAGGGATAATGACAGATAAAGCCATTAACATTCCTGTAATAACAATGGCTAAAGTCGCATCCGGCCTGTTAAAAAAAAGGGCTATTTTATGACTAAAAACAGAATATATTAGAAAACCTAAAAGAGCTATTAAAGATATCTTAGCCAGTATATGAGTAAATAAATAGGCTATCTTTTCAGTTTCATCCTTTGCCTTATAATGAGAAACCTGCTTGGCTACCATAGTTAAAACTGTCATACCTATTACCCCCACCATTATAGTAAGTGTCATTAAGGTGTACAAAAGGGAAAAATTCCGCTCATTTAAGTTATGATTGGCGTATATCTGAAATAAAAAATTACATAGACCTCCTAAGATAGTAGCCGAAAACATCATACTGCTATGTGCTAATAATTCATCTTTCAACTTTTCTTTGATGAACTTAATCATTTTCCTTAAACCACTCAATAGTCTTTATTAATCCTTCATCCAATTTAATAGTCGGTTTCCAATCCAACATCTTTTTTGCCTTAGCAATATCAGGTTGTCTCAATTTTGGGTCGTCTACTGGTAAAGGTCTGTAAGTAATTCTACTATTTGATTTAGTGAGTTTAATAATCAATCTTGCTAAATCAAGAATATTTATCTCATCTGGACTTCCTAAGTTTAC
>CAZQVU010000029.1:0-9888 GCA_964596885.1 uncultured Planctomycetia bacterium | reverse complement strand
AAATCAATAGTAGATTTCGTTTTGCTCTAAAGGCATTCCTTCACCTAAAATCATCTTAATTCTCTTTTTAACATCATCATAATTTAGACGTTTTTGAGGATCAATTAGTTCTTCTTTGGTTCTATACCAACCTATCACCTGATCGCCATAGATAGGCATCTGTCCATAACAGTTATTCAGCGTGGTAAAATAGCCACCCTCTCTTTTTAAAAAGACAATCAAATCATCAAATATCTCATAATGAGCCTGATATTGATAAGGTAAACTACTATTTTTAGCATATATATTAATAGTTTCATCTTTGTATTCTCCTTTTAAAACCTCTTCTATCTTAGCCTTGGCTAACTGACAATAGATGCCATTTTTTGTTCTTTTATAGATAGGCTCTGTTGTTATAATATCTATTTTTAAAATTAAATCTGCTTCCTGAACTAACTCATCAACCTCCATAGAATGAAATTGATTATCGCCCCTTGATTCAAAACTCACCTCAAGACTTGTTCCCATATCAGAATTATAAGTAAGCCTACCGCCAGGCGTCACGGTGCATCCTCCCATAACCAAAACCATAGACACCATAAAAGGTATTTTAAAGAAAGCTCTAAAAGAATCTAAAAATATGTAGAGCTTTCTGATTACAGCGATTAGTATCCGATGAGAAAAATCTCTGTAATCTGTGGTAATCTTTGCAATTAGAGGCGTCTGACCTGGTTTTAGGTAGTTTTTTAGAGACCTCTTAAATAAATATTCTGACAGATTACTTCGTATCATATTAATCAATAATCCTCCATAAGATTTAGATATCCTTCATAATCTAATCTGCCAGTAATCTCCTGTCTTATAACTGCTTTTCTTGTGGCTATAGGTGGGTGAGTTCTAAAATATGTATGACGCCTTAGAGGTTTTTTCTTGTCTATCTCTTCTAACTTATCCAGTATAGATAAGGCTGCCTCGGGATTAAAACCTGCTCTTTTGAGGTATCTGGCTGATAATCTGTCGGCTTCTTTTTCATAATCTTGAGAATATCTCATCATAACAGATAAATAGGCGAAATCGCTACCTGCGCTAAATGCAGGATCGCGCTCCTGAGTAAGTGAAAGCGCCCTTAAGAAAGTATATAAAAAATGACCCTGCATCTTTTTTACAGCATGATAGCAGGCAACATGACCTACTTCATGGGCTAAAACGGCTGCAATCTCATCGTCGGTATCTGCAACCTCAACTAACCCCTTACTTATAAATATATAGCCACCAGGTAAGGCAAGGGCATTAACTTCTTCATCATCTATAATATCAAAGTGATACTCTATATCCTGTCTATCTGAGACCCGAGCAAGTCTTTTGCCTATTTCATCTATTCTCTGTTGTTCGATATCATCATCAACTAAGCCATACTTGTCAATTAATTTCTTAGCGAGTCTTTTGCCCAATTTTACTTCCTTTTCGGTAGGATACAAAATAGTTTCTCTTTGCCCTGTGGCTACATTATAAGATAAGGAAACACAACCTGCCATCAAAAATGACGCCACTATTAACAATATAATAAGAGATAAACTTTGCTTTTTTTTCACACTTTTCATTATATCATATAATCATTCTTGTTTTTATAGATTTCTTTCTAAATTAGATATATATTTATCATAAAGCAAGTTATTTTTGGAATCTTTTAAGTGGGGGTCTTTCTTGATTAAATTAAATGCTTCGTATCTGGCTATCTCTAATAGTTTAGTATCAGTCAAAATATCGCCAATCCTTATCTCAGGCAGACCATGCTGTCTGGTTCCAAAAAATTCACCCGGTCCTCTTAAAAGTAGGTCCTGCTCAGCTATTTTAAAACCATCTGTATACTTAGCCATGCTGGATAATCTCTTTTGGGCAGTCTCGGTTTGACTACTTGAGACTAAAATACAATAAGACTTAAAATTACCTCTTCCTATTCTTCCTCTCAACTGATGAAGTTGACTCAGGCCGAATCTATCTGCATGCTCAATTAAAATAATTGAGGCATTAGGTATGTCAATACCAACCTCAATTATGATAGTTGAGACTAAAACATCTACCTTTCCCTTTTTAAAGGCTTCCATAATTCTTTCTCTTTCAACTTGAGCCATCTTACCATGAATAAGTCCTACCTGATAACCTGAGAAAACCTCACTCTTTAATCTTTTATACATACATTTGGCTGCTCTTAAGTTTAAGGCATTAGACTCTTCAATCAAAGGATAGACAATATAGGCCTGCCGACCTTTATCTAATTCCTTTTTTATAAATTTATAGGCATCGTCTCTTTTTTTCTCTGAAACCCACCAGGTCTTGGGAGGTTTTCTACCTGGTGGTAGTTTTTCAATAACTGAGATATCCAGATCACCATAAATTGTATAGGCTAAAGTTCTTGGAATGGGTGTTGCTGTCATAACTAAGACATCTGGATTCTTACCTTTTTTCTTTAAAACCTCCCGTTGAATTACTCCAAATTTATGCTGTTCATCTATAATCACCAGACCTAATTTTTTAAAATTCACATCTTCCTGAATAAGGGCATGGGTTCCAATTATGATATCTGCCTCCATCTCCTCTATCTTCTTCTTAATCTTTGCCTTCTCTTTTTTGTTCATACCTGAAATGAGCAAGTCAACTTTAACATCTAAATTGACCAGTAGATTCTTTAAAGTAAAATAGTGTTGTTCGGCTAAAATCTCGGTAGGCACCATCAAGGCAGCTTGAAAGCCATTTTCAACTGCAAGTAAACAGGCATAAATTGCTACAATAGTCTTACCTGAGGCAACATCGCCTTGAAGAAGCCTCTGCATAACCTGCCGCTTTGCCATATCATTTTCAATCTCTCTTATGACCTTTTTTTGAGAATTGGTTAATTCAAATGGAAGGAGTCTAATAAACTCTTTAGTTAATCTTTCCCTCTTCTTAAAAGCAATACCTCTTTTCCCGAGTTTAATCTTAGCCTTGCGATAAGCCATAACTAACTGGAACTTAAAGAACTCTTCAAAAATAAGCCTCTTTTTTGCTTTATCTTTTAAAGATTTACTTTTAGGAAAATGAATGTTATATAAAGCCGCCGTTATATGTAAGAGACTGTATTTTTCTCTTATATATGAGGGCAAAGCCTCTTTTACTTTAGGTACATATCTTTCTATAGCATTATGGATAATCTTTCTTAAAGACCTCTGGGTTAGTCCAGAGGTAAGCGGATATATAGGCGTGATTCTATTTGTATGGATAGCAATATCTTTTGCATCTTTTGAGATAATTTCATATTCTGGATTTACAATCTGTAAGTCTCTTTTTTTATCTATCTTACCATATAAAAACACCTCATCTCCTATTTTAAAGAGATCCTTTATGTAAGGTTGGTTAAACCAAACACAGATAATCTTTCCAGTTTTATCTCCAAAAGCAACCTCTGCTAAACTTAAACCTTTTCTTGTTCTCCTTAAACCCTTAGCCAAGACTTTTGCCCTGATTGTTTCATGCTTGCCTATTTCTAATTTAGAAATAGTCTTCAGATGGGTTCTATCCTCATAACGATAAGGAAAGTAATAAAGGAGGTCTTCAATGGTTTGAATGTTCAGACGGTTTAAGACTTTAATTTTTTTAGGACCAACACCTTTTACGAATTGAGCGGACTCAATTAAAGGATCCTTATTTTTCATATAATATATTAAAAAGACATAATTGATATCTAAAGATTGGTGATTTTTTCTACTGGGAAGGCTTCATCAAAGGCCACTCCTAACCTCCAGGTATTTTCATGTTCCTGCCTTACCCAGACTACTTTTCCTTTCAAATTTAACTTTCTGGATGCCCCCAAAATACCAACCTTTATCTCAATTGGTGTTCCTTGTGGATAAAATACATCACTAAATATCTCCATTCCATCCCTACTTAAATTAGCAGATAAGCCTATATGAGTTTCTCCTTCTTTTAATTTTCTGATCTCAACTTGAAATAGGCAACTATATCTCTTAAAACTGTGCCTTCCTCCCTCACCAAGCTCCCCGTTAATATCGCTCTTTTTTATCTCAAGTTGAGGTTCATCAAACTCAATACCTGCCTTCCAGATACCACTTTTACTTCTTTCTGACCAAACTACCCTGCCTGATAAATCTATTTCCTTATCGCAGCCCGGCAATAAAAACTTTACAATCACTCTTGTCTCAGGAAATAACTCCTCTTCAGTAAATACCTCCATATCTTCTGGAGCGAGTTTACTAACTCCTAAACCACCTGCACTTATATCTCTTGATATAAGACTTAAAGTTTTATGCTCAGGTAAAATCTCAACATCTACCTGAAACTCCAATCCTATCCTTGGATATCTTCTCTTTTCAATATGGTTAGGATTGCTGGTCATAAGATAAACTCCCTCTTTTTCACAAATATTATACCATTATATTTAAAACATTCAAGTATGGTTTATATTTTTTAAGCCTTATTTTTTTATCGTTTTTTGTTGAAAAATAATTCGTGGGGTGTTAAAATTACAAAAAGGAGAAAATCTATGAGAAAAAAATTAACCCTATATAGCTACTTAAAAGTAACTTTACAAATAATACTAATCATTCTTTTTGCCTTTATGTTAATCTCCTGTGGAAAGAGCAAAAAAGAGCAAGCAAAAGAATTTTATAACTCAGGCATAAGTTACTTTAACCAGAATAAAGTGCCTGAGGCAATCATAAGTTTTAAAAACGCCATTCAGCGAAATCCAGAATATGCTGAAGCTTATTATATGCTCGGCCTTTGCTATAAAAACCAACTAAAATTTGAAGCAGCTGTAAGTGAATTAGAAAAGGCCTTGGAGTTGAGTCCTAAATATACAGATGCTAAATTGGAATTAGCTAAAACTTATCTTTCTATCAATCAGATAGATAAAGCCCTCAATTTAGCCAAAGATGTAAATCAAATCAACCCCTTAGATGCAAATAGTTATCTAATCCTATCCCAATGTTATATGGCAAAGGAAGATTTAGATAAAGCCTTGAAGAACGTAGATAATGCCTTAAGATTAGACTCAGAACTAAAACAGGCACCTATAATAAAGGCATCCATTTTGATTAAGATGAATAAACAGGATGAGGCTATTAAACTCCTAAAAGAGGCTCAAAATAAGATAAAAGATGCTGAATTATGCATTCAACTTGGAAACATCTATTCCCATTTAGAAAAACACCAGAAGGCTATATCAGAATTTAAAAAAGCATTGGAAATCAATCCTGACTCTATTAGAGCAAGGGTTGCTTTAGCCAATACCTATCTTATGGAAGGCAATGTAGATGAGGCTATAAAAACAACTAAAGAGATGCTTAATAAAGGCATAGATAATATAGCTGTTTACTTTATCCTGGGGACAGCTTATCTCAAACAGCAAAAATACGAAGAGGCAAAAGACATATTCTATAATATTGTAAAGAGTAATCCTAATTTAGAGCAGGCTAACTTCAATTTAGCTTATACTTTGAGAAGACAAGGTAAAATTGAACAGGCACTAAACTACCTTGAACAAACCCTAAAAATCAATCCAGAACATCCGGGTGCTTTATATGAATTAGGACTTATTCATATTGAAAAGAAAGAATATGATTCAGCCTTACTAAAGGCTGAAAAATTAAAAGAACTCTATCCAGATACACCAGGTGGATATGAATTAGCAGGAAGAATCTATCTTGCCCAAAATGATATTGACAAAGCCATAGCCAATCTGGAAAAAGCTGTAAGTCTTAATCCTGAGTTAACTATTGTCCATATAAATCTTGCTACCATCTATTTAAATCAAGATAACTTTGAAATGGCAAAGAAGCATGCAAAAAAGGCACTATCTCTTTCAAAAGATAACCCAGATATAAATAACCTCTATGGCAGTATCTTGGCTTCAGAGAATAATTATGATGAGGCTATAGAATATTTTAATAAGGCAATCAGTTTTGATAAAAAACACCTTAACTCTTACTTCTCATTAGCTAAGATATATATAGTCAAAAAACAATACGATAAAGCCAGAGAGCAACTTAATAAGGTTATTGAGATTGAGCCAGAAAACATAAACGCCTATGTGGGATTAGCCACAATAAGTAGTTTAGAAGGTAATATTGAAGAGACCACAGTTCAACTGCAAAAGGCTTTAGAAATCAACCCAGAACTAAGCCCTCTTCAGCTTAATTTAGGTATGCTTTATGTTCAAACTGGAAAAACCAAAGAGGCTAAAAAATTAGCAAAAGATATAATTAAAAAAGATCCTGAAAATCCTCTCGGTTATTATATATTGGCAAATGCCTATATAAAAGACCAGGATTATGATATGGCTCAGAAACAACTTGAGCAAGTTGTAAATCTATCACCTGATGATGTAGGCGCTCATTATAATCTGGGTAATGTCTATAGTTTAAATAACAATCTAGATAGAGCCGAGGATGAATTCAAGAAGGCTTTAGAAATAAATAAGGATTTTCTTCCTGCTTCAGTAGCCTTAGCTAATATTTACTTAAGAAAAAACAATATATATGAAGCAGAAGATATCTATCAAAATCTGATAAAAAAACATCCTAATAATGTCTATCTGTTTATGCAGTTAGGCACTATTTATCTAAATCAAAGTGAATATGATAAGGCGATTGAAAACTTCATCCAGGCAAATAAGTTAGCGCCAAAATCAATCCCTCCTTTGTTAAATCTCGCCTTAAGTTATGACAGAAAAGGTGATAAAGAAGAAGCCATCGCTATTTATAAAAAGATTATAGATATAGCACCTGATTTTCCATATTCCTATAATAACCTTGCCTGGATGTATCAAGAAAAAGGTAAGTTAGATGAGGCGTTGACTTTAGCCGAGAAAGCAAATGAACTTTTACCAGATAACGCTTCTATATTAGATACATTGGGTTGGATACATTATAAAAAGAATAACCTGGATAAAGCCAAAGAATACCTTAAGAAGGCTTATGAATTAGCACCAGATGATAAAGCCATAGCAGAACATCTTAATAAAGTAAAGAGTCAATAAGGAAATAAAAAGGGGTCTACGGAACTTTCATAATATAGACCCCTAATTTTATATATAAATCCCGAATTCTAAAGCTAAATTTCTCCTTTGCGCAATCTTTCCTGCTTCTTTATAACACTTAAAGGATAATATTTTCGTAATCTGTTCCACTCTGATAGCCATTTCAGTTTATCCTCTGGTGACCATTTAGAATATTCTTTTATCTTTTCTTCCTCCAAATAATATTCAAATCCACCCTTTTTATTTTTTCTGCTCCTCAAGTTTTACCTCCAGATATCTAATATCAGAATAATCCTGTTTTCTCCCGCTTTTCTTCTTCATCTTTATTAAATCTTTAATCCCTATCACTGGGATTCTCATTCTCTGTAACTTTATCTTCTTTGTATTTGTTATAGCCTTATCATAAGTTACTGGAGAATCAATCACTATATCAATCTCTTTAACTATTGCTTTAGGGTTAACTAAACAAAATGCCTTCATATTTTTATTCTTTATCCAGTCATCTCTTTTTTTCTTTTTAGTAAAATCTTCTATATCTACTCGTATCTTTGCTTTATAACCCAATCTTTCCATCAGTTTTACAAATTTATTTAGATTTTCATTTTCTAACTTCAAAAGTAAATCAAGGTCATAAGTCATCCGTGGTATACCTAATAAATTTACAGCAATACCACCACAAACAATGTATTTGATTTTCTTTTTATTAAACTCTTTAAAGATTCCTAAATAATCGAGTTCTTCCATTATTTCGTGATTCTTTTTTTAATTTATGTTAAGTATACCTTATATCTTATTAGTCGTCAAGATAACAACAACCATCTATTATTATACCCACCTTTCTTGCTCCACCTCTTTTTTTATATTAACTTGCAGAGATATACAATGCTTTAACATATTTCTGTTTTATTTTTAAGTTTAGTTTTGAACAGAGAAAACTTCTTCTTATTTAATCTTTTATTGTTAATTTTTTAATTTCTTCTTCAATCTCTCTGAAGAATTGTTGATAGAATTCTTTATCTTCTATGGTTTGTTCCCCTTCTTTTACTCTTTCTGCCTCTACCCCTCCACCACCTGGCAAGGGAATAATCCACAAGAAGAAACGTCTATGGCTTCTCTTATACACTTTTTCTGTAGTTTGAATGGCATTTAGATAAACTGTAGTTTGGTTTTTTTCTAAAGGCTGAAGATTGGCAGCTAGAACAAGGATTATAGTTTTCTTTCTCTTTTGAAAGAATCTCTCTGCCTGTATTCTATTTAACTCTTTATCCTCATAAGAGATATTAAAATTTCTCTTTAATATAACTTGCTTAACTGCCTTATAGCAGGTATCTATTGAGGTATTATATGTCTTTGAATTGATATTGGTTTTCTCATTAAAGACCTCTTTGGAAGGATTAAAGGTGGCGCAGCCAGAAAGAAGAAAGATAAATAAAGGAATAAAAAAGATTTTTCTCATTTCATCTCTCCTGACGTTTTAATGTTATCTTACTGTGGGATTTAAAAAAATCAAAGAAAAATTTTGCTAAAAAATGGATAAACCTTCTTTCTTTGTCTGAGGTTTTTGTTCGAGGTTTGGCCTCGAATAATTGACTAAAATAATTAGAAGCGTCCTTTTATGTTCCCTTTATCGTTTTATTTCAGTTTACGAATTAATCGCTGCGTTGGAGGCACAAGCATCACTTTGCCCTTCTGCCAAACGACAAGCGGTTCTCCCATGCGCTTATGCTCTTCGACCACCTGACAAACAGCTTTTTTGAGAGCCTCTTCAGCTTTCTTCTGTAAAATATTGATATTGCGTTTTGCCATTAAGATTATCCTCTTTTTGGGTAGATTTTGTTAAATAAACTTTTGTTAGATATTTCCAATTTACTATGTTGTGCCTTTGCGATTAAACAAGGAGGAATTCCCGAATTATCAAAAAGTATCCATGAGTCCAATAACGGTTCATAAAGTTTGAATAAATTATCAATACTCCTATGAAAACGCCGACGAACATCTTTAGCAGGGATATTATGCCCTCCATTTGCGACTCTCTTTTTAATTCTTGTTAAAGCAATTTCGACGTTGGGAATCCAAAGAAAAAAAAGGTGAATAGAATATCCTTCTTTCTTTAGTTTTTTAAAAAAAGAAGGGTAAGTTTTTCCAGAAAGAGTTGTCTCAAAAGCAAAATCTTCACGCTGTTGAGCAAACTCATGTATCTGAAGAAGGAAAATCCTCCCTGCTTTTATCTCAGCTGATTGCCAATTAAACGGAGCTAACCCCTGAGCTATAAGATCTGTATTAACAAAGTTTTTACATCGTGCGTATTTGGGTAAAAACTCCTTAGCAAAGGTTGTCTTTCCAGCCCCGTTAGGACCTGCAATAATGTAAAGATTTGGATTTACTCTTTCTTTTTTCATAATTCCACTTTCTTTACTGGTTGCTTGTATCTGTTGAAATTATTATACTTGCTTTTGGGTATATTGTAAAGAGAATCTTCTCCTGTTCATATCCAAAACACCGATTTCCCGCTTTATAGGTATAATTATATGCACAAAAAGGCCTGTCGTCTAAATAGACGAATAGACCTATTTTTATATACAAATCCCGCTCAACAAAAAATAATCGTCTTGTAAGAATGGCCTCTTTAGTTAATAACTAAATGCCCTTTATTTATCTCTTACCTCTTCTCAAGCCAGTTCTATACCAAACATGTCCCACATGTCCCACCTCCGAGGTGGGACAAGGGAGGTGGGACAATGGTAGAGTGTAAAAAGAAGAACAACAAAAGTAGACTGTAGACTATAGACTTTAGACTAATTACCTTCTTGCAAACTTCCGTCTTATACCAAATACACCAAACAGACCTGTAGCCAAAGAAGACAATAAAATCATAG
>CAZQVU010000028.1:0-10262 GCA_964596885.1 uncultured Planctomycetia bacterium | reverse complement strand
AATATAATAGACCCCGTTCATTTAATAGATGCATACAGTGCTGATGCCTTGAGATATTTTTTATTAAGAGAGATACCTTTTGGTGAAGATGGAGATTTTTCTGAAACCTCTTTCATTCAAAGATATGATAGTGATCTAGCAAATGACCTCGGCAATCTCTTGAATCGCAGTCTTACTATGGTAGAGAAGTACTTTAAGGGCATAATCCCAGCACCTTCCAAGCAGGGAACTTTAGATAGAGAGTTAATTCAATCTGCAACCAACCTACATAAGATTCTTGATGATTTATTGAGTAAGTTGGATTTAAATGGAGCCTTAGAGTGTATATGGGAGTTGATAAATAAAGCCAATAAGTATATTGAGGATTCAAAGCCATGGCAGTTGTTTGAGTCTGATAGAGAAAAACTAAAGTCGGTTATATATAACCTTATGGAAGTTTTAAGGATAATTTCTTTATCTTTAAGTCCTTTTATGCCAGATACTTGCAAGAATATATGGAGACAGATTGGAGGAAAAGAGACACTTTATCCCTTTTATTATGATGAGATAAAGGAATGGGGAAGACTGGCACCTAATACTAAGATATCAAAAGACAAGCCTTTATTTCCACGAATAAAACAGAAAAATGGTTAATATTAAAAAAATTTTAAGTTTTATAAAAAATAATAGATTGTATATCGTTTTATTGATATTGATAGTTATCCTTCGTTTAATTTCAACATCTGGCAATCTTTTGCAGGAGGAAGAATTAAAAGTTTCTTCTCAGAGGATGAAAAACATCGAGGAGAGACTTGCCGATATTGAGTCACTTAAAGAATCTTTAATTAATCAGAATAAACTTAGAGTTTACTTTCAATTATTGTTTTTTATTTTAGTTTTTATTTTAGTTTTTGTTGTTGGAGTTATTATAGATATAGTCTTTGTTGTCTTAAAGACTAACAAAAGGGAAATAATTCCCAAAACATATCCTTTTCAAAGAGTAAATTGGAGTTTTGTTGATGTATTTAGAATAATTATTCTTTATCTTTCTATCTCCTATTTGATAAGTTTTGGATGTGGTTTTATTGAGGGCTTTTTTAATTTAGATATGCCTGATAAGATTGTTCAAATGGCAACTAATATAACACTCTCTTATGGTATAATTTCTATTTTGCTTATCTATTTTGTAGTATTCCGATATAAGAATAGATTTAAAATGATAGGTTTACATTTTAAGAGTTTTTTTAAAAATGTCTTCTTGGGTGCAGTAAGCTATGTAGCCATTGCGCCAATCTTAGGGATAGTTATTTTTATAACGACGATCGTCTCATCTTATTTTAAATATACTCCCAAGCCACACCCTGTTCTAAATGCCTTATTAGTCGAAGATAGACTATCTTTAATAATCTATCTTTTATTATTTGTTTGTATTTTAGGGCCTGTGGTAGAAGAGATATTTTTTAGAGGATTTTTCTATGCAGCACTTAAGAAGTCTATAGGAAAAACATATGCTATCTTGATGAGTGCTTTATTTTTCGCCTGGCTACATATGACTTTAGTAGGTTTTTTCCCCATATTAATATTGGGGATACTTCTTGCTTATTTATATGAGAAGAATGGGACATTAATCCCTTCAATTATTGTGCATATTGCTCATAATAGTGCTACAACTGCCTTTCTTCTTATATTAAAAGGGTTGAGTTCTTAAAATGAATATTTCAACAATCGCTTGGATTAAGGGAAAAGTAAGGTTAATTGACCAAAGTAGGCTTCCTGAGGATATGACCTACATCTACTGTGAAAATGTCAATTCTTTAGTAAAGGCTATAAAGGATATGAAGGTTAGAGGAGCCCCTGCTCTCGGCATCGCAGCGGCTTTAGGGGTAGTTTTGGGTATTCAGAAAATAAAGAGTAAAAAATTCAAAATATTTAAGAAAGAATTGAATAAAGTCTATATGAAACTTTTTCAATCACGTCCTACAGCAGTTAATATATTCTGGGCATTGGAAAGGATGAAGAAAAAAGCTGAGGAAAATAGGGATAAGAATATACCTCTGTTAAAAAAAATTTTATTGGAAGAAGCCCTGAATATGTTAGAAGAAGACAGGAGCCTAAATCGTGCAATTGGCAAATACGGAGCAGGGCTTATCAATAAAGAGGATTCTATTTTAACCTATTGCAATGCCGGCGCCTTAGCCACAGTTGATTATGGAACGGCTTTAGGTGTGATATATTCGGCTAAGGAGCAAGGTAAAAGGATAAAAGTTTATGCCTGTGAGACAAGACCTAAGTTACAAGGTTCACGCCTTACAACTTGGGAACTTATGAAGAATAAGATAGATGTAACCCTAATCTGCGACAATATGGCTGCCTCTATTATGAGGAAGAAGATGGTTAATAAGGTTATTGTTGGAGCAGATAGGATTGCTGCTAACGGAGATACGGCTAATAAGATAGGAACATATAATTTGGCTATTCTGGCTAAAGTTCATAGGATACCCTTTTATGTAGCAGCCCCTTCTTCGACTATTGATATAAACTTAAAGAATGGAAAAAGCATCCCCATTGAAGAAAGAGACCCACTTGAAGTTATAGCAGGATTCAGCAGATTAACCGCTCCAGAAAAGGTGAAAGTCTATAACCCTGCATTTGATGTAACTCCGGCAAAATACATCTCGGCTATTATTACAGAGAAGGGAATAATTAGGCCGCCTTACACCTCAAAATTAAAACACCTAAAAAAGATAGATAAATGAAACTAAAAGGCTTAGATGAATTTGAATTAATCAAGCGGCTCACTTCAGGATTAAAAAAAGATTCATCAATTATAAAAGGCGTTGGAGATGACGCTGCCATAATAAAATATAAGAAAGATAAGTATATTATCTTAACTACTGATATTTTAATTGAGGATGTCCATTTTAAAATAAAGGAGGCAGAACCTGAGTTAATTGGTCATAAATCCTTGGCTTGTAATATAAGTGATATAGCGGCAACAGGGGGTTTTCCTAAATACGCTCTCGTTTCATTAGGACTACCTAAAAGGTTAGATTTTGACTTTGTCAATTCTATTTATAAAGGAATAAAAAAGACGGCAAATAGATATAATATAAAGATTGTAGGAGGAGATACCTCTTCTTCAAAAAAGCTAATTATTAATATTGCACTTCTGGGTTTTGTTGATAAGGGGAATATAACCTTACGCAGTGGGGCTAAGGTAGGCGATAGGATATTTGTCTCTGGTTATCTGGGTGGTGCCTATAAAAAGAAACATTTTAGTTTCAAACCTCGACTTAAGGAGGCATTGTACTTAGTTGAAAATTATAAGATAAATTCAATGATAGACCTATCTGATGGATTAGCCTCAGATCTCAATCAGATACTTAAAGCAAGTAAAGTTGGTGCCCTTATTTATGAAGATAAGATTCCCTTATCTAAAGAGGCAAAAGATATCAATTCGGCTCTTTATGATGGTGAAGATTTTGAATTACTATTTACCGTAGATAAGGATGAAGCAAGAAGGATTGAAAGGATCTCCTCAAAAATCATAAAACTTACTGAATTAGGCCAAATTGTAGAAAGGGAGAGAGGTTTTAAGATGCTTACCCATAAAAAAAGGATGAAAGAAGTTTCATTAAAATTTACCTTTAGACATTTTTAAGATAAAAAGGATGAAGACCATTACCTCATTAAGCATAAACCAGACTAAAGAAATCGCCAGAAGATTATCATCAGGGTTAAAAGAGAAAGATGTTTTAGGTTTAGTAGGAGATTTGGGTTCTGGTAAGACCACTTTTATTAAGGGATTAGCCAGTGGCCTGGGTATAAAAGAAGAAAGAGTAATTAGCCCTTCTTTTGTTCTAATTAGAGAGTATAAAGGGAGAATTCCACTCTATCATTTTGATTTATACAGATTGAATTATATAGAGGAGTTTGAACTTTTAGATTATAAGAGATATTTTTATGGAGATGGCATAACCTGTATTGAATGGGCTGAGAAGATAGAAGACTTCTTGCCAGATAGTTGTTTAAGGATTAAGTTTGAGATTATAGATAAGGATAAAAGGGATATAACATTCTATTCTAAAGATAATTATCTTAAGAGAATTATCAAGGGTTTAAGATAATGAAAATTTTAGCCTTAGATACCTCAACCATATTCCTGTCCTTAGCCTTAGCCGAAGATGAAGAGATTATTGCTGAGACCCATAGAAGGCTAAAGAACAAGGATCATACCAGGTATCTAATTCCAGAGATAGATAGACTGTTTAAGAAGAGCCAGAGAGATTTAGAGGATATTGATATATTATGCTTAGGTTCAGGACCAGGTTCTTTTACGGGTTTAAGAGTTGCTTTATCTACTGTGAAGGCTTTAAATTTTTCTCTTCATAATAAAATTGCAAGTATACCCAGTATGGATGCTATCGCCTATAATATTGATGGACAACAAGATAGAATAATTGCCTGTATTCAGGATGCCAAAAAGAATAAGGTTTATGGTGCTTTATATAAAAGGGATAATGGATTGGTTAGACTTAAGGGTTACCTTCTGATGGAATTTGATAGATATATGGATTTAATAAGAGAGGTAAAAGAAAGAGAGAATAAAGAGGTTATCTTTACCGGAGAGGGTTGCCAGGTATTTAAAGAGGATATCTTAAAGAGATTACCGCAGGGCTATTTTGCTGAGAGAAGGTGTTGGTATCCCTATGCAAAGAACTTGGCAAGACTTGTATTTATAAGGCTTAAAGAGGATAAGACTTTTCTATCTACTCGCAATAAAGTAGAACTTCTTTATCTACATTCACAATATGCCAATATAACCAAACCAAAGAAACTATGAGTGATTCCAAGTTAGATTATATACAGACATGGGCTGAGATTAATCTGAGTAATCTAAATTATAATCTGAATAAGGTCAAAGATCTTATCTCAAAGGATGTCAAAGTCTTGGTTACAGTTAAGGCTAATGCTTATGGTCATGGTTTAATTAGAGTATCTAAATTCTTGGAAGACAAGGTGGATATCTTGGGTGTTGCCTCAGTCAATGAAGCCTTGCTGCTAAAGGAAAGAGGCATAAAGACAGATGTTTTAGTTATGGCAAACACATTAAACGAAGGACTTAAGTTAATTGTCTCTTATGACCTGATAGCCACAGTTGCTCAAGAAGAGACTGCTTTGATTTTGGATAGATTAGCAAGAGAAGAGAATAAGATTGGTCGCCTTCACATAAAGGTGGATACCGGAATGGGCAGGATTGGATTCTGGTATGAAGAGGCAGCTTATGAGATAAGAAAGATAAGTAAGTTAAAGAATATAAAGGTTGAAGGAGTATTTACTCATCTATCCAGCGCAGAAAGCGATAGGGAGTTTACCTTAAAACAACTTAAAAGATTCAACGAAGTTATAAAGCAGGTAGAAAATGATGGTATAGATATACCTTTTTATCATGCGGCAAATAGTATGGCTACATTGTCTTATAAAGAATCTCATTTTAATCTTATTAGACCCGGTTTAATAATCTATGGAGTATATCCTGACATAGAGTGTGAAAGAGAGATAGAAGTGCATCCTGTTTTATCATTGAAGAGTAAGGTGGTTTATCTAAAAGAGGTTGAGGCTGGAAGGTCTATAAGTTATGGAAGAGAATATATAACAGATAAAAGAACAAAAATTGCGACTGTGCCTATAGGTTATGCAGATGGCTACACTTACCTTTTAAGCCATAAAGCCAGGGTATTAATTAAAGGTCAATCCGTACCTGTTATAGGTAGAATTTGTATGGACCAGATAATGGTGGATGTAACAGACATAAGGGATATTAAGATTGGCGAGGAAGTAGTTTTAATTGGTTCACAGGCCGGTAACAAGATTACAGTTGAGGAGTTGGCTAAATTGGCTGGTACCATTCCATATGAATTACTCTGTGGTATAAGTCAAAGGGTAAAAAGAATATATAAGGATTGAGTAAGGAGATTGCTGAGAAAGTTCAGTAATTTCTGATTACAACGATTACTTTATTGATGGAGAAATCTCTGCAATCTATTTTTAATCTCTGTAATCAGAGGTCACTGGTGTTTTTTTCAGTAACCTCAGTAAGGTTTTCTTGACATAACTTCCCCTTATGATATATAATTAAACTAATTCAAACTAAACAAATTTATAAAGAAAGGAAAAAGAACAATGGCAAGGAGTGACAAGGTTAAAAGAGGTCCTGAGCGTGCACCTAATAGGTCTTTACTTTATGCCACCGGTATTACCAGAAGAGAGATGTCTAAGCCATTTGTTGGAGTTATCTCTAGTTATACCCAGATTATACCAGGTCATGTCCATCTGAGGGAACTTGAAGAGCGCATTAAAGAAGGTGTCCAGGCAGGAGGTGCAACCCCGTTTTCTTTTAATATATCGGGGATATGTGATGGTGTTGCTATGGGGCATGCTGGTATGCATTATTCTCTTCCATCAAGGGAATTAATAGCAGATTTAACTGAAAGTTTAATCTCTGCTCATTCTTTGGATGCTGTAGTTTGTCTAACCAATTGTGATAAGATTACACCCGGTATGCTTATGGGTATAGCCAGGTTAAATTTACCTGCTATTGTAGTTACTGGCGGACCTATGCTCTCAGGTAATTATAAGATGGAGAGACGCTCATTGGTAAGGGATACATTTGAGGCAGTGGGTAAGTTTAAGAGCGGACAGATACCATTAACAGAGTTAGAGAATCTTGAGATAGAGGCCTGTCCTGGTTGTGGCTCTTGTCAGGGTTTATATACAGCCAATACTATGAACTGTTTGACAGAAGCCCTTGGTTTGAGTCTTCCAGGCTGTGGTACATCTTTAGCAGTCTCAGCCAAAAAGAAAAGGATTGCTTATGAAAGCGGTTTGATTATAACAAATTTAATAAAGAAGAATATTACCACCAGGGCTATCTTAAAGAAAGAAGCCTTTGAGAACGCTATAAGGGTAGATATGGCTTTAGGTGGTTCAACCAATACAGTTTTACACCTTCCGGCTATTGCCAATGAGGCAGGTATTAAATTGCCTCTTGATCTCTTTGACAAGATAGCCAGGGAGACTCCGCATATTGCAAGTATTAGACCTGGCGGTGATTACTTTATGGAAGATCTTGAATACGCAGGAGGAATGCCCGCAGTTTTTAAACAACTTGTTAGAAAGTTAAATAATGTTTCAACTGTCTCAGGAAGAACTATAAGACAGATTGCCTCATCTGCTCATGTATTTGATGAGGATATAATAAGGCCATTATCAAAGCCATATCATAAAGAAGGCGGTATTGCTATATTAAGAGGTAATTTAGCACCCGATGGCTGCGTTGTGAAACAATCGGCAGTAAAGGATAAGATGCTTAAATTTACAGGGAGTGCCAAGGTATTTAATTCAGAAGAAGAGGCTATGAAGGCTATAACTACAGGACAAATAGAGAAAGGTTCTGTTATTGTAATAAGATATGAAGGGCCTAAGGGTGGTCCTGGTATGAGAGAGATGCTTGCTCCAACTTCGGCTGTTGTTGGAATGGGTTTAGCCGATGAGGTTGCCTTAATTACTGATGGTCGTTTCTCTGGTGGTACGCGTGGACCCTGCATAGGTCATATTTCCCCTGAGGCTGCTAGAGGTGGTCCAATTGCGGCTGTAAAAGATGGCGATACGATTCATATAGATATTACAAAGAGAAAGATAGAATTAAAGATTTCAAAGCGTGAATTAGAGGAGAGGATGAAATCTATGAAAATAGAAAAGCCTAAGATTAGAACTGGCTATCTTAGGCGATATGCAGAATTTGTAACCTCTGCTGATAAAGGAGCAGTCTTACAGACTGATATAGAGTAAGCCTATGAACCCCGCCCTTCTATAAGCCACATTGAAAGTTAATTAAGAAAGGGTGGGGGAATTAGAAATTAGAACTAAAGTATATATAAAACCGAGTTAGGAGGAAGAGCGGGGTGAAATTAACCGGTGCACAGATTTTAATTAAATCATTGATTGAAGAGAAAGTTGAAGTAATCTTTGGTATACCTGGCGGTAGCGTTCTTCCGATATTCGATTGCCTATATGACTGTAGAGATATAAGATTTATCCTTACCCGCCATGAACAAGCAGCAGCTCATGCAGCAGATGGCTATGCCAGGGTAACGGGTAAGGTGGGAGTTTGTATAGCCACTTCAGGACCTGGGGCAACCAACTTGGTTACAGGTATTGCTACAGCCAATATGGATTCAATACCGATTGTGGCTATTACTGGTCAGGTTAAGACTCATTTAATTGGTAACGATGCTTTTCAAGAAGCAGATGTCACAGGTATTACGCGACCTATTACAAAGCATAACTACCTGGTTAAGGATGTTAGGGATTTGGCTAGAATTGTGAAGGAGGCATTTCATATTGCATCAACCGGCAGACCCGGTCCTGTTTTGATAGATTTGCCTGTAGATGTTACTTTACAAGAGACCGAGTTTGAATATCCAGAAAGAGTTAATATAAGGGGTTATAACCCCACATATGTCGGTCATCCTGGTCAGATAAAAAGGGCGGCTAAGGCAATTTCTGAAAGCAAACGTCCTGTTATATATAGTGGTGGAGGAGTTATATTGTCAAACGCAGAAAAGGAATTGAGAGAGTTGGCTGAAAATAATGCCATACCTGTTACTACAACATTGCTGGGCTTAGGTGGATTTCCTGAGACTCACCCGCTCTCATTAGAGATGCTGGGTATGCACGGCACTGTTTATGCTAATTATGCTATTATGGATTCAGATTTAATTATTGCCATAGGCGCAAGGTTTGACGATAGGGTTACTGGTAAGATAGATGAGTTTGCACCAGAGGCGAAAATAATCCATATTGATATTGACCCATCGGCTATAAGCAAAAACATTCCGGTTGATATCCCTATTGTAGGGGATTGTAAAAATGTGTTAAAGGAGTTAAATAGAAGGATAAAGAAGAGACCTGATACTTCTAGTTGGCTTAAGCAGATTGAGACCTGGAAGAAGAGTTATCCATTAACCTATAAGAAGGATAATAAGTTGCGTCCTCAGTATATCATGGAGGAGATCTATAAAATAACAAGGGGCGATGCAATAATCTGTACTGAGGTAGGACAGAACCAGATGTGGGCAGCCCAATTTTTTAAATACACAAAACCTCGTACTTTTATATCAAGCGGAGGTTTAGGCACTATGGGTTATGGTTTCCCGGCATCTATTGGGGCTCAGGTTGGTTGTCCAGAGAAGATAGTTTTTGATATAGGAGGCGATGGAAGCATTCAGATGAATATTCAGGAGTTATCTACTGTAGCCAATAATAAATTACCGGTTAATATTGTCATATTCAATAATGCTTATTTAGGTATGGTTAGACAATGGCAGGAGTTATTCTATAAAAGAAGATATTCACAAACCCATTTACAAAACCCTGACTTTGCTAAGGTTGCTGAAAGTTATGGGGTAAAGGGTATAAAGGTTACTAAGAAAGAACAGGTAAAGGATGCTTTAAAAGAAGCCATTGAGACTGCAGGACCAGTGGTGCTTGATTTTCATATAGAAGAAGAGGAGAATGTCTTTCCTATGGTTCCTGCCGGCAAGGCTATTAATAGGATGATTGGAGGAATGGCATAAAAAGGTTGCAAGTGCACAAATCACAAAGGCACAAGAGATATTTATATACTTGTGTTCTGGTGCTTGTGTGTTGAATATCTGAATGTAGCGAGGTTTTGATGAAAAAACATACAATCTCGGTTTTAGTTGAGAATAGATTTGGAGTATTGGCTCATATCTCGGGATTATTTTCTGCCAGAGGTTTTAATATCGATTCGCTTGCTGTAGGAGAGACAGAGGATCCGACTATCTCGCGTATGACTATTGTGGTTAGCGGCGATGATAGAACTTTAGAACAGGTGACAAAGCAACTTAACCGTCTAATTGATGTAATTAGAGTAGAGGATTTATCCAACAGGGATTTTATAGACAGAGAACTCTTACTTTTTAAGATAGAGACAACCAGTAAAAACAAAGATGAGGTAAAGAAGATATTGAAAGAGACATCGGCTAAGATTATTGATGAGAGGGAGTCAATCTTGACCGTTGAGGTCTCTGGTAGCAAGGAAGATATCAATACTTTATTTGAGAGATTGGCTAAATACAAAATAAAGGAGTTGGTGAGGACAGGAAGGATAGCCTTGGCTAAGGAAAAGGAATGAGGATACAATTTATGGAACAAAGTGAACATAAGTTGTCTATCCGAATTCACCCAGCACCTATTTT
>CAZQVU010000027.1:0-10268 GCA_964596885.1 uncultured Planctomycetia bacterium | reverse complement strand
AGCTAAATTTTAGTTTAAAAAGGAGGTTATGGTAAATGAGAAAAGAGTAAAAACTTTATATAGGCTCATCTAGATACAAAAAAGAATATGGAAGTATTTCTTCCTGATAGATATATCTTCAGCTAATACTATTAATCATCCTTCTTGCTTCATTCATAAGATTACTAAAACCCTTCTTTGAACGGCTCTCAAAATAACATCGCATCATCGGCTCAGTACCACTCATCCGAAACATCAACCAATCTCCATTTTCAAGAATGAACTTACAGCCATCTAACTGATTTATCTCTACTACCTTCAATCCGATTATCCTCTCGGGAGGATTCTTTGAGATTCTTTCCATAAATTTTATCCCTTTAGGTTTATCTATTTCTATATTTATCCTTTTATTGTAAAATCTACCGTATTTCTTGTATATACTATTTAATATCTCTTTTACTGATTTTTTAAAGTAGGATATTGCTTCAACCACAAGAAGATCCGCCAATATGCCATCTTTCTCAGGCACATGACCTCCTATAGAAAGACCTCCAGACTCCTCTGCACCAAAAATATAATCACCAGTAATCAATAATTTACCAATATGTTTAAATCCTATTGGAGTCTCCTCTACCTCTATGCCATGGTCTTTAGCTATTTCATCTACGAGATGCGTTGTTGAGATACTTCGAGCAACCCTAGAGTGTCCTTTTCTTGTCTTGACCAGATAATAGAAAACTAAGCCTATAATCTGATTGGGAATGATAAAAGACCCCCTATTATCAATAATGCCAAATCTGTCACTATCACCATCAACTGTTAAACCTAAATCGAACTCTTCTTTTTTGACTTTCTTTATCAATTCTTTCAAGTTTTCAGGCAAAGGGTCTGGATTCCTTCCATTAAAAAAGGGGTCCTCTTCACAATTGATAACATCTATTTCGTATTTGAGTTTAGCCAATATCTTATCTAGATAACCCGATATAATGCCATTCATACAATCTATTGCTATTTTCATCCTGGCTCTTTTCATCAATTTTAGATCTAGCACCTTTTCAAGCTGTTTTAAATATGGTGGTGCTGGATTGAATAATTCAATCCTCTTTTTTGCTTTTCTCTCATCCAGTTTTATATCTCTTAAGTTAAGATCTTTTACTTCTTTCTCCACCTTATCAGTTACTTCTTTCAGTGAGGGCCCTCCATTCTCAGATGAGAATTTAAAACCATTATATTCAGGAGGATTATGACTGGCACTTATAATAATTGCCCCCGCTGTCTTTTTATCTATGATATTATAGGCAACAACGGGTGTTGGTGTAGGATCTTTTGATAAATACACATCGATGTCATTAGAAGATAAAACCTTAGCAGCTTCACTGGCAAAATCTTTAGATAAGAACCTTGTATCATAGGCTACAATTATACCCCTTTTTGCCTTTTTTATCCGTTTTAAATAATTGGCAACTGCCTGAGATAATAATCTTACATTGTCAAAAGTAAAATCCTCGCTTATTACACCTCGCCACCCTGAAGTTCCAAATTTAATTCTCATAATCAGTATTCCCTTTCGTAAATTAGATATATTTCATTATCTATTGGTTTATAATCAATCTCTAAACCATATTCTTCCTTTACCTTTTGACGATATCCATCAACTCTATAAGCGGTCCCTATAATACTAAAAAGACCCCTTGATATATAGGGCATATAAATAGAATTAAAAAATTCTGCTGTAGCCTTTGCTGATGAATAAGTTAGTTCTCTTTTCTTATAGTTAAACTCTTCCTCTGTTAGTGGCCTCCATACATCATCTTCTTCTTGAGTGCAGGGAAAAAATGAATCTGTTCCATGCCTATTATGTCTAACAAATGAAAACTCAATCTGTTTTTTGTTAAAAACTTCAGGAATTAAACTATAATTAACACCATTTGTTTCATTGTCTTCTGCATAAATATTGTCAGCACTTATAAGTGAAAAAAATAAAACACCTAAAACGAAACAAAATATCTTTACCTTTCTGCCAATTATTTTTAATCTATTCTCACAGAATAGCCTTATTGCTTCAGGATAAAGCCTGTGTTCTATCTTATGAATCTTCTCCTCTAATGATTCAAGGGTATCATTCTCCTCAATTCTAACTGCTTCCTGTAATATTATAGGACCTGAATCAAGTTCTTCAGTAACAAAATGCACTGTCACCCCTGTAACTTTAACTCCGTAGCGCCATGCATCCTTTATGCCACTGATTCCTTTAAAAGAAGGAAGGAGTGCCGGATGAATGTTTAGAATCTTGTTTCTGTATTTTTTTACAAAATAAGGACTTAATATTCTCATATACCCAGCCAAAACAATTAAATCTATCTTCTCTTCTCTTAAGTATCTTATAACTTCTTTATCGAATAATTCCTTATCTTTAAACTTCTTAGGATTGATAAAGATGGTCTTTATTTTGGCGTTTTCTGCCCTCTTTAGGCAATAGGCCTCCTCTACATCACTTATTACCAATCTTAGATTAGCCCTAATCCTACCTGCCTTAATGGCATCAATAATAGCCTGTAAATTTGTCCCTCTCCCTGAACAAAAAACCGCTATGTTCATCCAGTTCTTCCTTCTTATTCAATAAAAAATATATTATGAATGCTTTAAAAAACGCGGAGCTTATAATACAATCACAAACTCTCCTCTGGGTTTTTTCTTTTTAAAAAACTCAATTAAACCAGTTGCATTATCTCTTATAACCTCTTCATACCTTTTTGTCAACTCTTTAGTTACACAGATTTCTCTATTGGGAAAAAAGATATCTAAATCCTCAAGAGACTTTATAAGTCTATGAGGGGATTCATAAAAAATTATCGTTCTTTTTTCATTAACTAACTCTTTCAATCTTCTCTTTCGCGCCTCTTTCTTCCGAGGTAGATAGCCTTCAAATATAAACCTGTCAGGAGGTTTCCCTGAAACTATAAGAGCAGCAATTAAAGCAGTGGCTCCTGGGATTACAGTTAAGGGTATATCCTCTTCTATAACCAGCTTTATTAGATAATAGCCTGGATCGCATATACCAGGTGTGCCTGCATCAGTAACTAAAGCGATAGATTTACCACTTTTTAATAATTTAATTAACTCAGGAGCTCTTTTTAATTTATTATGTTCAAAGTAACTAATAAGTTTTTTATTAATATTATAGGTCTTTAGAATCTTCGAAGTTATACGAGTATCCTCACAAGCAACAACGTCAACTTTTTTTAAAACTTCTATGGCTCTCAGGCTAATATCCTGTAAATTACCTATAGGGGTACTGACTATAAAAAATCTACCTTTTTTGCTGTCCACTTTTTTTATAACAATAAGGCTTTATCTTAGAAATTTTCTACCAAATACCTATGTATTTTTTCTTCTTCATAGTCGGTTAACATCATAAAGGATAGACCATAAAAACGCACCTTTTCATCCTTATCTTTTTGCCAGGTAAGCCGACTTAAAATATAATTAGCTTCAGGTGAATCTGGAAATTTAATCCCGATCTGGAGAATATTGGGAATTGAGATATTTTTTTGCAATTCTATTCCTACACCACCTAAACTTATATCTTTAGCCCTCGTGACAACTCTATTCAACCTCTCTGTTTCCAAATCAACACTTATGCTACTTTCACTATCCTGGGGTAGTTTGAATCTGGCAAATTTTCTCTTCTCAAGACACTTATCCGACTTACCCTTTTTAGATAACGCATCTTGTTGTTGAGGCAATTGGTAGACAGGGTAATTACTAAAGGATTCGTTTAAATCAGTCAATTGAGCCTCTTTTTGCCTCATTTCCTTTTTGTATGAGAATGAAGGAATTAGAGCAATCAAACTTGCCAAGATAAAACAATTTAAAATTATAGCAAGAAGGTAATAATTGAATGAAATTTTAGATCTTGGCTCTACCGATAAACACACCTGTCCTTCATCAAACGATTCTTCCTTTCTTATTAACGAAGATTCTTCTTGTTTTTTACTCGTTTTAATCTCCTCCTTTCTAATAGGAGTTTTACCAAAATCTTCAGGTTCAGGTTTAACATATGTATCTACGGTTTTATCCTTTAAAGACAAAACAAATGGTTCTTCTTTTAGGGTTATAACTTCAGTTGCTTTGCACCTTTCTTCCTTCTCTTTCTTTTCTAATTGGCTAATATCTATCTTTTTATCTTCTATTTTTGTTGATTCCCTCATCACTCTCTTACTAAATACAATCTGATCAGCAAGTAATTTCGCTCTGGCAGATTTTAGTGCTGAATCTTTTGCTTTCACAACTGCTTCTAGTTTCTGGATATCCAATAAAATCCCTCCCTTTATGCTTTTTACATCAACTGTAACATCGGGAATAAATTTCAATATCAAATAATCAAGTTTGGGTTTATTGCTATTATTCTCTATTTCATAAAATATGCTTTGTATCTCTTTAAGATTTCCTCTGGTAAAGACAAGTTTTTCGGCCTCCTCAGAATAGACATCTGTTCCCACAAAATCAATAATCAATCTTGGAGGATTTTCAATCTTATAGAAAAGAAATCTGACAGGCTTTGAGGTATTTATATTTACAGTAGTCTTCTGATTATTTAAAATATCTACTCTAATATCGGTTATCTTTATCTCATCTTCAGCCCAAATAGAAAATAGATACCCTTGTATCAAAAATAAAATAAAGGTCAATATTGATATCTTGAACTTATACTTCATTATTTTGGGATGCCTCGGTTTTTAAAGGATTTATTAAAACCGTCACCCTATCTGGTAGTACTTCTAAAAAACCATCTCTAACATCTATCTCCTCTTCTGTATAATTTTTCCTTATTATTTTAATTCTGCCCTTTTTTAATGAAGAAAGTAAGGGCGTATGCCTCTTTAAAATACCTAACTGACCCAACCCAGCAGGAAGCACAATAAAATCTACATCTTCCTTCTCATAGATAATCCTTTCTGGACTGACTACAATTAATCTAAATCCCATCTTGCTCTATCTATCTAACTCTTTAGCCTTCTCTTTCACCTCTTCAATCGTCCCGGTCATATAGAAGGCTTGTTCAGGTACATCATCACATTCACCGCTAATTATCTGCTCAAAACCCTTAAGGGTATCTCTTAATTTAACATATTTACCTTCTACACCAGTAAACTCTTCTGCTACAAAGAAAGGCTGCGATAAAAACCTTTGGATTTTTCTTGCCCTATAGACAGTCGTTTTATCCTCAGCCGATAACTCTTCCATACCCAATATCGAAATAATATCCTGTAAGTCTTTGTTCCTTTGCAGGATCCTTAACACCTCTTTCGCTATCCTGTAGTGCTCGTATCCAACAATATTAGCATTTAACATCTTTGATGCAGAATCCAATGGGTCAACCGCCGGATAAAGTCCTGCCTCGGCTATCTTTCGGGATAAAACAATAGTTGCATCTAAATGGCTGAATGTGGCGGCTGGAGCTGGATCTGTTAAGTCGTCTGCTGGTACATATATAGCCTGCACACTTGTAATAGAACCCTTCTTAGTTGAGGTAATCCTTTCTTGTAGAGCCGCCATATCAGAGGCTAAAGTAGGCTGATATCCAACAGCCGATGGCATACGACCTAATAAAGCTGAAACCTCTGAACCTGCCTGAACAAATCTAAATATATTATCAATAAAATATAAGACATCCATATTCTTTTCATCTCTGAAATATTCAGCCATAGTTAAAGCCGTTAAACCTACTCTAAATCTTGCCCCAGGAGGCTCATTCATCTGGCCAAAAACCAAAGAGGTTGAAGACAGAACACCTGATCTTTTCATCTCAAGCCATAATTCATTTCCTTCTCTGGTCCTTTCTCCAATTCCACTAAAAACACTGTAACCCTTGTGCTCCTGGGCAATATTCCTTATAAGTTCCATTATAATTACGGTCTTGCCTACTCCGGCTCCCCCAAAAAGTCCAACCTTTCCACCTTTGGGAAAGGGTACCAAAAGATCAATTACCTTTAGACCTGTTTCAAAGATCTCCCACCTCGTCTCCTGCTCTTCTATCTGAGGAGAAGGTTGATGGATAGACCTTTTCTTAACATCCTTAGGTAAGGGGTCTTGTTTATCGATTGTCTCACCAACTACATTAAAGATCCTTCCCAGTGTTTCATCACCTACTGGAACTTCAACTGGCCCTCCAGTATCCTCTACAGGCATACCCCTTCTAAGCTTATCTGTTGAGGCAAAAGCAATAGACCTTACCATATTATCGCCCAGATGCTGATGAACCTCACAGGTTAAATCAATCCCTTTGTCTCTATCAATAATCTTTAAGGCATTATTTATCTGGGGCAAACACCCCTCTTCAAACGCCACATCAATTATTGGCCCTCTTATCCTTTTTATCAATCCAATATTTCTCTTTTCTTCCTGCATAATCAAAACCTCTTTATCTAAGTTTGTCCACCGCTTACTACCTCAATTATCTCCTTTGTTATAAGAGACTGTCGTAGTTTATGATACTGTAATCTCAAATCCCCTAACATCTCATCAGCACTATCCGCTGCCTGTTTCATAGCCAGCATCCTGGCCATCTCTTCCTGAGCGCGGGATTCCAAAGCGCCCTGGTATATCTGATTCATTATATATTGCGGTATAAGTTTATCTAAGACTTCGGTATATGAAGGTTCATACAGATGTTCAACTAAAACTTTCCTTTTCTTTTCTTTTTCCTCGCAAGTTATCTCAAAAGGAAGTAGTTTCTTGATTACCACCTCGCCTATGAGTTGTTGTTTGAATTTATTAAACATAAGATAAACCTCTCCAATCTCCTTTTTCTTATATAGTTCTATTATCTTATCTTTTATATCTAAAGATATCTGTAATTCTTTACCCTTCTCCAGTTCTTCATATGTATCAATAATATCGAAGTTTTTACGCCTGAAATAATGAATGCCCTTTTGGCCAACAATAATCACCTTTGCTTTTTTATCCTTCTTAGCATCAATAAATCTTTGAGCATTCTCAAATATATTATTATTGAAGGCTCCACACAGTCCTCTATCTGAACTAAAAAGAACCAAACAGAAATTTTCAAACCTATCCTGTTTTTCTAAAAGAGGATGGCTGGCTTCTTTCAATCTCATCTGGACACTGGATAGGATTTCGTTTATCTTTTCAGAATAAGGTCTGCCAACCAATGCCTTATCTTTAACCTTCATAAGGCGGTTTCTGGCTATCAACTCCATAGTTCTTACAATCTGTTTAGTCTTCTGTATGGATTTGGTTCTGGCTTCAAGTTCTCTTTTTGTCGCCATAGCAACTTATTCTTCTCTGGTCTTAGAGGCTACAAAAAAACTTTTAAATTCAGTGACCGCCTGGTATAAGTCTCTTTCAATTGAATCGGTCATCTTCTTCTCGGAGGCAAGAGAATCTAAGATATTCTTCTTTTTGTCTCTTAAGAAATTTAAAAACTCCTCCTCAAATCTCCTTATATCCTCACAGGGTATCTCATCCAATAAACCTCTCACCCCGGCAAAGATAATAGCAATCTGCTCTTCTACATCCATCGGACTTAGTTGATCCTGTTTTAATATCTCAACCAGACGCCTGCCTCTGTCAAGTTGCTTTTGTGTGGCTCTATCTAACTCTGTTCCAAATTGAGCAAAGGCTTCCTTCTCTTTATACTGGGACATATCCAATCTCAGACGGCCGGCAACACTCTTCATAGCCTCAATCTGAGCATTACCTCCTACGCGTGAAACACTCAAACCCACATTAATAGCCGGCCTTACCCCTTGATGAAATAAATCTGTACTTAAATAGATCTGGCCATCTGTAATTGAAATAAGATTTGTAGGGATATAAGCCGATATATCGCCTGCCTGTGTCTCAACTACAGGAATAGCAGTCAATGAACCTCCTCCTAAATCATCACTTAACTTTGCTGCTCTCTCTAACAACCGAGAATGAAGATAAAAGATATCACCAGGATATGCTTCTCTTCCGGGAGGACGTCTTAAAAGCAGGGATAATTGTCTGTAACTCTTTGCATGTTTAGTCAAGTCGTCAAATATTATCAAAGCATGCCTTCCATTGTCTCTAAAATACTCAGCCATAGCCATTCCGCAATAAGGTGCGAGGTACTGTAGTGGTGCTGGCTCAGAGGCCGAAGCTGCTACAACTATTGTATATTCCAAGGCATCCTTTTCTTCAAAGATTTGAATAGTTCTAGCAATCTCAGAATTCTTCTGCCCTATGGCAACATAGATACAGATGATATCACTTTTCTTCTGGTTTATAATAGTATCAATGCATATTGCAGATTTGCCTGTCTGTCTGTCGCCTATAATCAACTCACGCTGACCTCTTCCAATAGGTATCATAGAATCAATAGCCTTAATACCTGTCTGAACCGGCTCTTTAACTGGTTGTCTATCAACAACACCTGGTGCAACCACATCAACCTGTCTTGTCCCAAAAGTCTTAATCTCTCCCTTTCCATCAATAGGCTGACCAAGGGCGTTCACTACTCTTGAGATTAAAGCCTCACCTACCGGAACCTCGGCAACCCTTCCAGTTGCCTTTACCTCATCGCCTTCTTTTATATATTTATCAGGACCAAATAAAACAGCCCCTACAATATCCTCATCCAGATTAAGCACCAGACCATAAATATCATTTGGAAAAAGGAGGATTTCTCCAGCCATAACATCTTCAAGTCCATAGATCTGGGCTATACCGTCACCTATCTCAATCACAGTACCGGTTTTCTTTATATCTATCTCTTTTTTGAATCTTTCAATCTGTTTCTTTATTATTGAACTGATCTCTTTAGAGTCTATCTTAAGCAATCTTCTCTCCCTCTCTTTAAAAACCTCCTCTAATCTTATCTAACTGCCCTCTAAAACTTGTATCAATAACTGTGCCATCAAAGGTTACTTTGAATCCTGCCAGCAAAGAAGGATTAACTTTAGTTTTTAACTCAATCCTCCGCCTCAACCTCTTTGACAAACTACTTATTAAAGATTCCCTCTCTTTGTTATTCAACCTAAGAGGTGTCTCAAGTTTAACAACCTGAATCTCAGACCTCTCATATTCTAACTTCTTTAACTCATTATATATTAAATTCAATAAGTTAATGCGTTTATTAAAGATGAGCAATCTTAAAAAATCAAGCAAAATAGGACTAATCCTGCTCTTTTGAGCCATCTCATCTATAATCTCTAACTTCTCCTTCTTGGAAATACCTGGATGTTTAAAGATTAGATAGAACCTTCCTTCTTTTTCAAAAAAGGAAAGGATTTCTCCAACTTGCTCTATTAAACCTTGAACCTCTTCTGATTGAGAGATTAAATCAAAAAAGGCCTGGGCATATTCATAAGCTACCGCTTGCTCTCTCATCTTTCCCTTGATAGGTCTTTAATAGATTCTTCTATTAGGCGCTTATGATCCTCTTCTTTTATCTCTTTATCTAATATCTTCTCGGCAATGCTAACTGCCAGGGTGCCTATCTCTTTTTTTATCTCCTCTTTAACTTCTTTTATCTGTCTTTCTATATCTTCTCTTGAGCGAATCCTAATATCTCTTGCCTCCTTTTCTGCATCCTGAATAATCTTCTGTTTGTGTTCATCAGCCTGGAGTTCTGCTAACTCTTTTAATTTAAGAATATCTTCTTTTGTTTTTTTCAGGCGCTCTTCTGATTTTTTAAGTTCGTCTTCTGCCTGCTTGCGTTCTCTTTTAGCATCCTCAAGCATATCCTGCACCTTCTTACTCCTTTTATCAAGAAAATCCAAAAGAGGTCTATAGAGAACTTTGGTCAGAACTCCCACCAGTATTAAAAAACTTACAATCTGAATTATTAATGTTAGAAGGCTTAGATTCATATTAACATAGTCTAAGTTCTGGCATAATTAAACCATAAAGATTAAAACTAAAGCAACGATTAAGGCATAAATGCCGGTTGTCTCAGCGATAGCATCACCTAAAATCATAGTTCTGGTCAAAACTCCTTGAAGTTCTGGTTGGCGGGCTATCCCTTCGACGGCTTTACCTCCAATAAATCCTTCACCTAAAGCCGCGCCAATTGCTCCAACTCCCATACAAAAACCTGCTCCCAATAGAGCAGCAATCTTAATCAATGTGGCTGAATCAATGCCTGATACCTGTACTGCCTCCTGTGCTTGCTTTGCTGCTTCAGCTGCCCATGCTATACTCATAACTCACCTCCTTAAATGAGCACATAATTTACGAAAATCTCTGATTTTCGTAAATTATCTGTGCGAATTTAACCCAGCACCTATTTTTCAAATAAG
>CAZQVU010000026.1:0-10441 GCA_964596885.1 uncultured Planctomycetia bacterium | reverse complement strand
TGGCTAATATAGTTATTATAGGAGCTCAATGGGGTGATGAGGGGAAGGGTAAGATAATAGATGTTCTTGCCAAGGATGCTGATTATGTAGTTAGATTTCAGGGCGGAAATAATGCTGGTCATACTGTAGTAGTTAAAGATAAAAAGTTTGTTCTTCATCTGATCCCTTCTGGAATCTTACAGAATAAGAAATGTATCATAGGAAATGGTGTAGTAGTTTCTCCTAAGGCCTTAATAGATGAGATTAAAAGATTACAAAAAGAGGGCATCAAGATTAATAGTAATAATCTTTTAATAAGTGATAGAGCCCATATAATCTTGCCTTATCATCAGATTTTAGACAGTTTGAGAGAAAAGAAAAAGGGTAAGACTAAGATAGGTACAACCAGAAGGGGTATAGGTCCTTCTTATACAGATAAAGCCGCCAGATGTGGCATTAGAGTAGCCGATTTAATGGATAAAGAGGTTTTTAGAAAAAAATTACAGGAGAACCTGAAAGAGAAGAATGATATATTCAGGAATACCTATAATTTTAAAGGTTTTAAATTTGAACAAGTATATAAGGAGTATTTAAGATATGCTGAATTTATAAAACCCTTTGTTAAAGATTGCATATTAGAGTTAAATAGAGCAATGAATAGAGGTAAGAATATTTTATTTGAAGGGGCTCAAGGTACTCTATTAGATGTTGATTTTGGAACATATCCCTATGTAACCTCCTCCAATGCTTCAGTTGGCGGAGTCTTCACCGGAAGCGGTATAGGTCCTACCAAGATTGATAAGGTAATAGGTGTGGTTAAGGCCTATACTACAAGGGTTGGCGAAGGGCCTCTTCCAACTCAATTTTCTCCTAATATAATGAAAAAGGTCAGAAAAAAAGGTGAAGAATTTGGAGCAACTACAGGTCGTCCCAGACGTTGTGGCTGGTTTGATGCTGTGGTTGCCAGATACGCCGTTCTGGTCAACAATATAGATGAGATTATTATAACGAAGTTGGATGTTTTAGATGAGTTAGAAGAAATAAAGATAGCTACAGGTTATAGGTATAAGGGTAAGATTTATAGAAGCCTTCCGGCTAATACTGAAATTTTAAACAGATGCAGACCTATCTATGAGAAACACAAAGGGTGGATGAAGGATACATCATCGGCAAAGAGTTTTAATGATTTGCCGAAGGAAGCCAAGAATTACCTGAGGAGGATATCGAAACTTTTAGGTGTTGATATTGGCATGGTCTCAGTTGGCTCAAAACGTTCCCAAATCTTTATCAACAAGAAAGGATAGAAAATGGTAGTTTTTAACAACATTAACTATGTTGTAATTCCAGCAGTTATCTGCGTCATCGGTCTTTTAATGGCTAAAGCCTTGGCTTCTTATGTTATGAGAAAGGATAAAGGCACTGACCAGATGCAAAAGATGCATGGTTTTATCCGTTCAGGGGCTTTTGCATTTATGTTAGAGGAAGCCAGGGTTATGATTATTGTATTAGCAATAATAGCCTGTATCTTGTGGGCTATCTGGGATTGGCATATTGCTATAAGTTTTGTTATTGGTACATTCTGTTCGGGGTTGGCTGGGTTTATTGGTATGAATATGGCTACAAATAGCAATGTAAGAACTACCCAGGCAGCAAGGAGGAGTTTTTCTGATGCCCTAAAGACAGCCTTCTCTGGTGGTGCTGTTATGGGGCTTTCAGTTGGCTCATTGGCACTATTGGGTTTATGTTTTGTCCTCTGGATTTTTAAAGGATATTATAATCCTGAGAACCTAAAGATAGATAATATTACACTTCCTTTTATCAGTAGAGTTCTTGGTAGAGACATCAACTTCATAAAAGGAGCCCTTATAGTATCTGCTTATTCTATGGGGGCTTCTTTGGTTGCTTTGTTTGATCGTGTTGGCGGTGGAATTTATACCAAAGCGGCTGATATGGCGGCTGATATAGTTGGTAAAGTGGAGGAGAAGATTCCTGAAGATGACCCCCGCAACCCTGCTACCATTGCAGATAATGTAGGTGATAATGTTGGTGATGTTGGAGGTTTAGGTGCTGACCTTTTAGAGTCTTTTGTGGGGGCTATAATTTCAATTGTTGTTATTATGCTTTATGTCTATGTGGGAAGGGCTAATCCGAGCATTAAGTCAGGGCTACTTATCCAGTTAGGCTTATCTAATCTAAATACAGGTAATTTTATCTCTGCTTTACTTCTACCTCTTATGCTTGTTGGAGGAGGTATCATTGCCAGTATAGTTGGTATACTTTATGTAGGTATGTCAAAAGGCGAAGATGCTCAAAGGACCCTGATGAATGCTACTAAATTCTCAGCCTTTTTAACTGGGATATTTAGTTTCTTTATAGTTAGATTCTTAAGTCCATATAATTTAGTGCCTTTCTGGTCAGTATTAATCGGGCTTATATCTGGCATACTAATAGGTTTTATAAGTGAATATTATACCTCTTATCATTTTAAGCCGGTTAAAAATCTTGCCGAAAGTTGTCAAGGGGGTGCCGGTGTGACTGTTGCTGGAGGCCTTAGTTTGGGTATGAATAGTTCAACATGGCCGGTTATTATTATTTCTATCGCTACAATTATCTCCTATCAATTAGGAGGCTTAATTGCTATAACCTATACTGCTCTGGGTATGCTTTCTTTTGTGGTTATGACTGTTTCTGTTGATACCTATGGTCCTATCGCAGATAATGCAGGTGGTATTAGCGAGATGGCTCAATTGCCTCCTGAGGTAAGAGAGGTAACTGACAATTTGGATTCTGTGGGCAATACGACTGCTGCCATTGGAAAAGGTTTTGCTATAGGTTCTGCTGCTTTTGCTGCCTTAGGGTTGATTGCTGCTTATATGTGGTCTGCTATCGGTCATGCTCAAGAGGTTAATCTTCCAAACATCGATTTGATAAGTCCAGAGGTGGGTGCCTTTGTTATAGCAGGGTTGTTCTTAGGGACTATGGTGCCTTATGCCTTTTCTTCTTTATTAATCTCATCTGTTTCGCAAACTGCTGATAGGATGATTATTGAGATAAGAAGACAGTTCAAAGAGAAACCTGATATATTAATAGGTAAAGCAATACCAGATTACAATAGATGTATTTCCATAGCATCAAGTTTTAGTTTGAAGAAGATGATTCTACCCTCCTTTATTGCTATTATTGTACCCCTGATAGTCGGTTTTATCTTGGGTAGAGTTGTATTGGCTGGTTTTTTAATTGGGGCATTACTGTCTGCTTTGCTTCTGGCAGTGCTATGCGCTAATACAGGAGGCGCTTTAGATAACGCAAAAAAGTATATCGAAAGTGGTAAATTTGGTGGTAAAGGTTCAGAGGCCCATGCAGCCAGTGTAGTTGGAGATACTTTTGGCGACCCACTAAAGGATACGGTTGGTCCATCACTCGATATTCTTATAAAATTGATGTCTGTAATATCATTATTATTTGCTTCACTCTTTCCTGTTATGCCAATTTTTATGAGATAATAAGTAATTTATCCTAAATGCGTAGTTGACATAGGTTGGTTTTTCTGTTAATATAATCTTAATAAAAATGAGAGGTGGTAGTAATGAGAAAAGGTTTCTTAAATGTTTTAATTTTGATAGTGGTTGGTCTATTTTGTTTGAATATCTTAGGATGTGCAGTTAGATTTCAGAAGAGACATCCTAAAGATATTGAGACGATTGAAGAATTAAGTCGAAGATTAAAACAATTAGAAGAGACAAAAAGTGAATTAGAGGTTCGCTTACAGGAGGAGATAGCCAAAGGTAAAGTAAGTTTAGAGATGCAGGATAGAGGCCTAGTAGTTACGGTTATAGATAAGGTGTTATTTGATTCAGGTAAGGCAAAGATTCGTTCTGATGGTAAGAGTGTCTTAGAGAAGGTGGCAGAGGTTTTAGCTAAGATAGACAAGGATATTATTATAGAAGGACATACTGATAATGTGCCTATTAAATATTCTGGCTGGAAGTCTAATTGGGAACTTTCTGCCCATAGAGCCTTAAATGTTTTGCATTACTTTGTAGACGAGAAGGGACTGAAACCAGAGAGATTCTCTGCTGCAGGATATGGTCCGTATAGACCAATTGCCTCAAATGCGACAGAAGAGGGACGACAGAGGAATAGAAGAGTTGAGATTATTATTTTGCCCACAAAGATACAAAAGAAGGAAGTGGGTGTAGCTCCTCAGCCATCAAGAGATAAAGAGTATATAAAATAGTATGATATCTGTTTAGTTTTTATGAAGACATAAAGAGGGGGAAATTAAACTCCCCCTTTTTTATTAGAATTTAAATAGGCTGTCATAAAACTCGTTCTAGCCTAAAATTTTAATTGGTGTAATCAAGGGCGGTACTTTTGAACACCCTATTAGGATTTAAAAAATGATTTTATAATTAAGAGGTGTAATATGACAGAGGAAAAGATTCCAGAGCATGTTGCTTTAATAATGGATGGCAATGGCCGTTGGGCTAAAAAGAGAAATCTACCCAGAGTAATGGGGCATCGGGCAGGTATAAAAACCGTGCGAAGGGTCATCGAGGCATCTTTAGAATTAGGAGTAAAATATCTAACCTTATATACATTTAGCACTGAGAATTGGAAACGTCCCAAGAAAGAGGTTAATGCTTTAATGAGTCTATTAAGAGAATACTTGATAAAAGAATTAAAACAATTTAATAAAGAAGAGGTTAGATTATTGGCTATAGGTCAACTTGAAAGATTGCCGCAATCTGTCAAGGAGGCATTGGATAGAGCAATGGATAAGACAAAGGACAATTCAAGATTGACGCTTACCCTTGCCTTAAGTTATGGTGGACGCAATGAGATTGTTCAAGCCTCTAAAAAGATAGCAGAAGATATAAAAATAAATAAAATCAGACCTGATCAAATAAACGAAGAGTTATTTTCTAAGTATCTATATACCCACAAGATACCTGATCCTGACCTATTAATAAGAACTTCAAATGAATTAAGATTGAGTAATTTTTTGCTTTGGCAGATTTCGTATACTGAACTTTATTTCTGTCATAAATTATGGCCTGACTTTACCAAGAGAGATTTTAAAAGAATTGTAGAAGATTATAAAAAAAGAGAGCGGAGATTTGGAAATATCTGATACTATTAAAAGAGTTTTATCTATTATCCTTTTACTTTTAGTTGTTATTTTAAGTATTTTTGTATTTGATGATTTAGTCTTTTCAGTACTTATTATGCTCTTTATTAGCCTTGGCCTTAACGAATTCTTCAATTTAATCAGAAGTAAAGGAATAGATGTTTATAAAAAACTGGGCATATTAATAGGTTTGATTACCCCCCTTAGTATATTTTTAAGGTTTAAGCCTACAGAGGAGTGGACTTTACTTTTTGTTCTGGTGGCGTTTATTACCTTTTTTGTATTACAGTTTGCAAAAAAGGACCATACCGATGCTATTTTAGGTATTTCAACTACTGTCTTTGGAGTTATTTATATAAGTTGGCTTGGTAGTTATTTTATCAAGATTAAATTATTGCCCAATGGAGGACTATTTATTGTCTTTATTCTTCTGACAACTAAGATGGCTGATGCAGGTGCTTATTTGATAGGCAAAAAGTTTGGCAGGCATAAATTGCTGGTAAGAATCAGTCCCAAAAAATCAATAGAAGGAGCCATAGGTGGCTTTCTTACAAGTATAATTTTTTCCTTATTGAGTAAATTTTACTTATCTGATATTTCATTATATCATCTTTTTATCTTAGGTATTCTTGTTGGCATCTCTTCTCAATTAGGTGATTTATCCGAATCATTAATTAAGAGGAGTTGTAATGTAAAGGATTCAGGGAGATTCATTCCTGCTCAAGGCGGTGTTTTAGATTTGATTGATAGTCTTTTGTTTTCTGCACCTGTGGCCTATTTATACATTATGGCTTATAAACTCTATATGGTTCCTTAGAGGATGATGAAAAACATTGTTATCCTTGGTTCAAGTGGTTCAGTTGGAAAGAATACCCTCGATGTTATAACTAATCACCCTGATAGATTTAAAGTGAGAGCCATAAGCGCAGGTTCTAATGTTACTCTTTTGTCTAAACAGATAGAGAAAGTAAAACCTGACATTGCTGTTTTGGCAGATAAAACAAAATTTAAACAACTTAAAGGTAGATTGAGAAGGACAAGGACCAGGATTCTATGTGGTTCTGATAAGTTAATTGATATAGTAAAGGATAAGAGTGTTGATTTAGTTGTCGTTGCTATCTCAGGTAGTAAAGCCCTTATGCCGTTACTTTCAGCCATTGACAGCGGAAAGGATATAGCCTTAGCCAATAAAGAATCCCTGGTTATGGCGGGTGAAATAATTATGGCTAAGGCTAAAGAGAAGAAGGTAAAGATTATACCAGTTGATTCAGAACATAGCGCTATATTTCAATGTCTTTATGGCGAGAGCAAAAGAGCGTTAAAGAAGATATATATTACGGGTTCAGGTGGTTCATTGGATAAGATACCTAAATCCAGATTGGATAAGGTAACTCCTCAGAGGGTCTTGCAGCATCCTAAGTGGAATATGGGCAAGAAGATAACTGTTGACTCAGCCACTTTGATGAATAAAGGTCTTGAGGTTATTGAGGCTATGCACTTATTCGGTGTGTCAGTAGATAATATTGAGGTGCTTATTCATCGAGAGGCAATAATCCATTCGATGGTTGAATTTGTTGATGGTTCTATATTGGCTCAGTTAGCAGTAACCGATATGCGAGTTCCCATTCACTATGCGTTAACCTATCCAGAAAGACTCCCTTCTAAATATAAATCATTGGATTTTTCTAAGATAGTTAAACTTACTTTTAAAAGACCGGATTTAGATAAATTTCCTTCTCTTAGATTGGCTTATGAAGTAGCCAGATACGGCGCTACTTATCCTTGTGTATTGAATGCTGCTGATGAGGAATTAGTTTATGCATATTTAGATAGAAGAATAAATTTGACTGATATACCGAAGATTATAAAAAGGGTTTTAGTAACTCATAGACCAGTAAGAAATCCTAATCTTTCTGATATTCTAAAGGTAGATAAGGATACAAGAGAATTAACTCAGAGTTTAATTGAAAAAAGAGAGAGGTTATCTTAATGGGCATAATAGGTGTTATAGTAGCAATTATATTAATAGCTATTATTATATTTATCCATGAATTCGGTCATTACATAATGGGTAAATTATCAGGTTGTTCTGTGTCTAAGTTTTCAATTGGCTGGGGTCCTAAATTGACTTCATTCAAGAAAAAAGAGACCGAATACAGGATTTCATGGTTTCCGTTTATAGGAGGTTATGTAAGGATGCCCGGTATGGAAGGGGAGTCTATGGCTTTGACTGAGGAAGAATCTGAAGATATAAAAAGATACAACCTAAAGACATTTGAAGAACTTAGAAGTTGGCAGAAATTTTTGGTATTTATTGGAGGCATTGGTCTTCAGATAATAACCTGTATATTAATACTTACTTTATTCATTGATATTTTTGGAAAGCCGGTTAAAAGAGTTGTCGTAACAGATGTAATAACTAATTCTCCTGCAGAAGCCGCTGGCTTAAGGAAGATGGATATTATTATAAAAGTAGATGGACAGGTAATAGATTCACCGCAGGAGTTGATTGATATAACTAAAGATAAAAGCGACAGATTGATGAATCTTACAGTAAGAAGAGAAAGTCAATTTCTAAAGATAGCCGTAAAGCCTACTTATTCTGATGAACATAAAAGGGCAATGATGGGTATTCAGATTGGTTTGCTTACTGAATATAAAAAGGAAGGGATGAGATGGTTTGATTATCTATTTGGAGGAATAATCTTTACTGGAAAAATAAGCCTTATGATATTACAACAGATCTGGATGTTAATTACTAATCAGGTGAGTATAAGGTATGTTATGGGTCCTGTAGGTATTGTATTAATTACTAAAGATATTGTCCAGGCAGGTTTTTTACAGACTCTTTTATTTTTCGCTTTGATAAATATCAATTTAGCTATTATAAATCTTTTGCCTTTTCCTGCCTTAGATGGAGGTCATATCTTTATTCTTTCAATGGAGAAGATATTTAGGACAAGAATAAAATCCAAGGTAAAAGAGATTATAAATATGATAGGCTTGGCACTTCTTATAATCTTTATAATATATGTTACATTTAACGATATAACAAGAGAAGTTCAGAATAAAGAAAGCCAGGTTAATAAGGCCAAAGAGATAGAGGTTAAATAGGCAGTGATAAAGAGAAGGAAGACAAGAATTATTAGAGTGGGTAAGATAAGTATTGGAGGGGATTTTCCTATCGCTATACAGGGTATGAGTAAAACTCAAACAGAGGATATATCTTGCACAATAAATGAGATGAAAGAACTGAAAGAAGCAGGATGTGAACTTATACGCCTTGCAGTAAAGACTGAGGAGGCAGTTGCCTGCATAAGAAAGATAAAAGAGAAGATAGATACTCCACTTGTTGCAGATATCCATTTTGATTATCGTCTGGCTCTATCTTCAATAGAAAATGGAGTAGATAAGATAAGGATAAACCCAGGTAATATCAATAGTAAAAGACGCTTGATAGAGATTATAGATAAAGCCAAAGAGGCCAGAATACCCATAAGAATAGGTATAAATTCAGGTTCAGTTCCTTTTAAGTATATCAATAGCAAGGATGGCGTTAGAAGATTAGTAGATTTTACTCTCAAATACATAAGACTCTTTGAGGATAATAATTTTTATGATATAGTTATCTCTATAAAGACTCCTGATATTATATCGACTATTGAGGCAAATAGACTTATAGCTAAAAAGATAAACTATCCTCTCCATATTGGCGTTACCGCAACCGGCGTTCAGGAAGAGGCAGTAGTCAAATCCGCTATCGGCATAGGAACATTACTTAATGAAGGGATTGGAGATACTATAAGAGTTTCATTAACTTCATCGAGTGTAAAAGAGGTAATAATAGCCAAAGCCATATTGGAAGCATTAAACATAAGAAGGTTTTCTCCAGAGGTCATCTCCTGTCCAACCTGCGGTAGATGTCAGGTTAATTTGATAAGCATAGCCAAAGATATAAAAGGTATATTAGAGGAGAGGTCAAAGAAGGATAAAAGGTTGCTATCATTAAAGATTGCCATAATGGGCTGTGAGGTAAATGGACCGGGCGAGGCAAGATTAGTTGATATTGGCGTTGCTTGTGGCAAGAGATATACGAGTTTATTTAAGAGAGGTAAGGTCATAAGACGGATAAAGACACAAAAGATAAAGGAGGAATTATTAAAGGAGATAGATAATGTACTGGTCTGAGTATTTTATTCCTACATTAAAAGAAGACCCCAAAGAAGCAGAGGTAGCCAGCCATAAATTTATGATAAGGGCTGGTCTTATCCGTAAGTTATCAGCTGGTGTTTATTCATACCTGCCTCTGGGCTTAAGGGTTTTAAGAAATATTGAAAATATTATCCGGAGGGTAATGAATGATAGGGGAGCAATTGAGATATTTCTGCCGGCTATTCATCCGCTTAATATATGGCAGATATCCGGAAGAGATAAAACCCTCATTGAGGATGTGGGATATTCTTTTAAGGATAGACATAACAATACCTTTATCTTAGGACCTACCCATGAGGAGGTAATTACACATTTAGTAAGAGGGGAGATTAAGTCATACCGACAACTTCCTTTAATACTCTATCAGATTCAGACAAAATTTAGAGATGAACCCAGACCCAGATTTGGTGTAGTAAGATCTAAAGAGTTTATTATGAAAGATGCCTATAGTTTTGATAAGGATGAAGAGGGTTTAGATAAGAGTTATAAGAAGATGTATGAGGCTTATTCTGAGATTTTAGAGGAATGCCATCTTCCTTATATTGCGGTTGAAGCAGACCCTGGTATGATGGGAGGTAAGGAGTCTGTAGAGTTTATGATTCCTGCCGAAAGCGGCGAGGATATGATTGCTCATTGTAAAAAGTGCGGCTATTCAGCGAGTTTAGAACAAGCCGAATGTTTAAAACCACCTAAAACCAGGAAAGAGAAACGAAAACCCCTTAAGCAGGTAACTACACCATCAACTTATACAGTAGAAGGAGTATCTAAGTTATTAAAGCAGAAACCTTCCTCTTTGGTTAAAACCCTTATCTATAAGATAGATGGTGGATTTGTTGCTGTTTTAATAAGAGGGGATAAAACAATTAATGAATCAAAACTAAAGAGGGTTCTAAATTGTGAAGATTTGAAGTTAGCCAGCGAAAGAGAGATTGAGAAAGTAACTAAAGCACCACTGGGTTTTGCAGGACCAGTAGGTCTAAAGGATATAAGGATAATTGCTGATTATCAAGTAGCCAATATGTCTAATTTTATAACCGGAGCCAATGAGAAAGATAAACACCTAATTAATGTTAATCTGGATAGAGATTTGAAGATAAATGAATTTTATGACTTAAGGTA
>CAZQVU010000025.1:0-10544 GCA_964596885.1 uncultured Planctomycetia bacterium | reverse complement strand
TTCTAATATTATCCATATTCAAAAGAGCTTAGTTTATTTTATAGATGCTGAAGCGACCCCAATGCCTAAAATGTTAAAAAAGGTGGATTGGGAAGAGATAAAAAAATATTTCGAGAATGAAGTGAAGAAATTGGTGGTATAAGTTTTACCTTTTTAAAAATAGAATCTCTAACGGAATTTTAAAATTGACGATATGAATAAGTTACATACCATTAAGATTCCCAGTGACTTGAAAGAGGTTAAGAAAGTAAGTGCTGAAATTTTAGATTTTCTTAAAGCGTGTAAACTTTTCAAAAATGAACTTCTTGATATTAAATTATGTCTTGAGGAAGCCCTAATCAATGCTATAAAACACGGTAACAGATTAGATAAGTCTCTTAAGGTAAAGATTGATTATAATTTAGGCGATGATACTTTTAAAGTCACTATTACTGATGAAGGTGAGGGTTTTGATTACAAACATGTGCCTGATCCAACTCTTGAGGAAAATTTACAAGAACTTAAAGGAAGAGGCATCTTTTTAATAAGACGCTTGATGGATGAAGTACAATTTAACGAAAAGGGTAATTCCATAACTATGGTTAAATTTTTAAATAAGGGGGTTAAAAGTGAATATAAGCATAGAGAATAAAGATGAGATAAGTATTGTAAAGGTGAGTGGCGAAATAACCTTTTCTACATCTGGCGATTTAAGAAAGAAACTCTTAGAGTTAGTGGATAAAGGTTCAAAAAAGATTATCTTAAATATAGGGGGTGTTGATTATATTGACTCATCTGGTATGGCGACTATGGTTGAAATTCTGCAAAAGATAAAATCTAAGGATGGATATCTAGCCTTATGTAAGGTGAAAGATAAGATAAAAGATATTTTAGAAATGGTGAAATTGAAGGATCTTTTTGAAATGTTTGACACAGAAGAAGAAGCCATAGAGAGTTTTAACTTATGAAACAAGACCCTATTAGTTCATTAGGAAAGGCAGTAAATAATTTAAGTGAACACATCTGGAATGTTTCTGGTCTCTTTTTCCAGATATGGTACTGGATATTTATTGGACCTTTTAAGAAAAAGACAGCCAAACGTGAAAGTATATTTGATCAGATGGTTTTTGTGGGAGTCCGTTCTATTATCATCGTCTTTTTTATTGCCTTATTTACAGGTATTGTTTTGGCTATGCAGAGTGCTTATCAATTAAAGCAGTTAGGTGCGGTTATATATGTTTCAGGACTTGTTGCTGTATCTTTAACGAGGGAATTAGGTCCAGTATTAACTGCTTTGGTTATTGCCGGACGTGTAGGTGCTGCTATTACAGCTCAACTCGGAAGTATGAAAGTTACCGAACAGATAGAGTCCTTAGAGACTATGGCTATTGATCCCATCCGTTTTTTGGTAGTACCTCGATTTTTGGCTCTTTTAGTTATGCTTCCAGCCTTAACAATAATTGCTGATTTAAGTGGTATATTTGGGGGGTTTATAATTGGAACATTAAATCTTAATATAGACCCTCATTTATATATTAATTTTACTAAAGACTTCTTAGAACTTAAGGATATCTTTACTGGCATATTAAAGAGTGCTGTCTTTGGCGTGATAATCTGTCTGATTGGCTGTTATAAAGGTTTAACGACCTCTGGTGGTGCAGAGGGCGTTGGGAGATCTACAACAGAAAGTGTAGTTACCTCCTTTATCTTGATTATTATTGCAGATGTAATATTGACAGCCGCCTTCTACTTTGCCAATGTCTAATTAAAGGAAGTTAATCTTGCAAAAGCAACCAGTTATTGAGATAAGAAACCTGGTTAAAAGTTTTGGGGGACGTCGTATTCTTAATGGAGTCAACTTAAAGATTTATAAGGGTGAAGTGATGGTTATTATGGGAGGTTCTGGTTGTGGAAAAAGTACCCTACTTCGTCATATGATTGGAGTCTTAAAGCCTGATTCAGGCCAGGTAATTATTGAAGGCAAGGACCTTAATAAATTAAGTCAAAGAGAATTGGATAAATTACGCCTTAAGTTTGGTATGTTATTTCAATCAGGCGGCCTCATTGATTATATGACTATAAAAGAAAATATAAGTCTACCTCTAAAAGAACATACCAATTTAGCCCAGAATGTGATTGATATAATCGTAAAACTTAAACTTAATATGGTCAATATGAGAGGTATGGGTGATCTCTTGCCTTCTGAAATATCGGGGGGTATGAAAAAACGAGCAGGTTTAGCACGAGCCATAGCCTTAGACCCTGCCTATGTATTTTACGACGAACCTACTGCAGGATTAGATCCTGTAGTGGCTGCAGTTATTGATAAATTGATATTAGATTTTTCTAAAAAACTCCAGGTAACCTCTATAGTAGTAACCCATGATATGCAGAGTGTCTTCAGGATTGCAACCAGAATAGCTATGCTTCATAAAGGTGAAATAGTTCAGGTGGGGACACCTGATGAGATAAGGAATTCTGAAAACCCATTGGTTAACCAGTTTATCAATGGAAAACCTGAAGGCCCTATTCAGATTTTACAAAAGGGCGACGATTATTTAGAGGAATTGACCAAAAAATGAATGAAGCTTAGATTTACCGAAATTTCTGTATATGATTTAATTTCGTCCCGAAATTTTGGGATTTACTAAACCGTACAGTCAAAAGAAGGAGAATTATTATGCCCAAGATAACCAATGAATTTAAAACAGGTATTATGCTTGTTGTGGTAATTCTGATACTTTTATATTTTGTTTATGCTGCCGGAGGTTTTAGAGTCTCTAAAGAGGGCTATGAACTGACGGTCTTATTTAGTTTTATAAGTGGTCTCAGAGAACATGCACCAGTAAGATTATGCGGGGCTGAGGTAGGAAAGGTTAAAGACATAGAAATAATATGCCAACCAGATGAGAATACTCAAATTGCTGTTACTTTGTGGCTTAATCAAAATGCCAAGATAAGAGAGGATGCTAAATTCTATATTTCAACCTTAGGACTTATGGGTGAAAAATATGTTGAGATTGGTCCGGGAAGCAAAGATGCCCCCTATCTTAAGGCTAATAGTCAAGTAAAAGGCATTGATCCTTTTAGGATGGAAGTCTTAATGAGCAAGGCAGATGTACTAGCTAATAATCTTAACTCTACCTTAATTGAAACTAAGAAATTAGCCCAACATGCAGATGAAATCTTGGTCAAAAAAGGAGAAGAGATTGCCAACAACTTAGATAAGACCATCTTAAGCATTAAAAGACTTTCTGAGCATGCAGATGAAGTTGTAACTAAAAAAGAGATTGACAATATCTTAAAGAATTTAGAAGCTACATCAATCAATTTCAGAGAGTTTAGCAATGATTTAAAGCGACACCCCTGGAAACTTATCTGGAAGACAAAAGAAAAGAAAGAGTCCAGCAAAGAACAAGAGGTTAAACCAAAAGAAAAGCAAAGAGGTATAGAGATAAAAGAAGGCATTATGCGGTAATCATCTAAGGTTATGTTTAAAAAAGAAGGATTAATTAAGTTTCTCATCTCTGCAATTTTCATTACCTCTGTTATGCTCCTTAGTTATTTTAGGGTATTTGAGGTTTTTGAACTCCAGACTTTAGACCTTCGTTTTAAAATAAGACCCTCCCAGAAGACCAACCCAGATATAGTAATTATTGAGATAGCAGAGGATACCATTGAAAAACTTGGCCGCTGGCCTTTTGATAGGAAGTATCATATCTTTCTTATAAAGGCTTTAAATGAGGCAGGCGCAAAACAGATTATCTTTGATGTTCTCTTTAGTGAAGAAAGCGACTCTGATAGTTTTTTAGCAAACTCTATAGAGTACGCTCAAAATGTTTACCTTCCTTATAGTTTTCGCCTTATACCTGATGTAGAAGGCGAGATAGAAGCCCAATCCATAGAAAGTTTTATTATAGAGGATTTAAAAAAGGTAGCTGAAGGCTATGGGCATATAAATATTGTGCCAGATAGAGATGGTAAAAACAGAAAAGTCCCCGTTTATATAAAATATAAAGATAAATATTATCCTCATATTTCTTTTGTGGCAGCATGTGACTATCTGCAATTAAAAGAAGACGACATAATTTTTATTCCGCAAGATAAGATTATCTTAAAAGACACCATAACGCTTCCTCTTAATAAAAGAAACGAACTTCTTATAAATTACGCTGATAGATGGGGTAAGGCATTTACTCATTATTCATTTATAGATATTGTAGGCTCATACATATTAAAAAAGGAGAATAAAGAACCCTTAATTGATTTAAGTAAATTAAAGGATAAGGTATGTTTTGTGGCTGTTACTGCCTTAGGTCTTTACGATTTACAGGCAGTGCCTTTTGCCAAAAGGTATCCCGGGGTAGGGATTCTTGCAAACTTATTTAATTCTATAACTACCAAGAATTTCTTGATCCGCCTGAATAGATGGATAAATTTAATAATTCTTATTGCCTTATTATCAGTTATCATCTGGCTATCTAAAATAAAGTCTGTTAAAAGGAGTCTTATTTATGTGGCAGGAACTATCTTATCATATATTTTATTAAGTATCTTATTATTTATCTATCTACATATCTGGATGGATCTATTCTATCCAATTCTGGCTGCTATATTATTGTATTTAGGACTTACATTCTATTGTTTAATTGCTGAAAGACACAGGCGTCAGTTAATAGAGAAGGAATTGGTAGTAGCTAGGCGCATTCAGCAGAGTTTTTTACCTAAAGACCCACCCAACTTAGATAGTATAGATATTGCCTCTTTTATGAAACCAGCCAGAGAAGTAGGTGGAGATCTCTACCAGTTTATATCAACATCTAAAGATAAATTATCAATAATGATAGCCGATGTCTCAGGTAAGGGAATACCAGCAGCCTTATTTATGGTGAGAGTAGTAACTGAATTTAAAATAAGGGCAGGTAAGTATCCATCGCCTAAGATGGTACTTTCTGAGGTAAATAATCAATTGCTAAAAGAAAGCAAAACAGGGTTATTTGTAACTGTCTCCTATTGTCTTGTTGATACAGAGTCTATGGAGGTTCTTCTCTCTGATGCAGGTCATCTGCCAGTCCTTTTTTATGATGCAAGATCAGATGAGGTAAAAGAGATAAGACCTGAAAAAGGTATGCCTATAGGACTATTACCTAATATTGAATTCAATGATGAGTTAATTAATCTATCGAAAGGCGATGTATTATTATTCTATACAGACGGGGTAACTGAGGCAAGAGATACTAAAGCCCAAGAATTCGGCCTTGATAGATTAAAAGATATACTAAAGACCTATCACCATCAGACAGCACCTTTAATACTTGATGGCATTAAGAGCGAACTTAAGGATTTTTCAAAAAAAGCACCTCAACATGATGATATCACCCTTATTGTCTTAAAGGTAGTTTAGATGAGAAGATATAAGACCTCCAACATAAGACTTAAGTTGAGAATCTTAAGTTTAATCCTAATTACTTCAATTGGAGTATCAGGCTGTGCAGCTTCAAATTACAGAGCAAGACTCAATCAAAATCCTCTTGGTCTTGAGATGCCCGATGAGAGAAAGATAAGTATAGCTGCCTCAAAATACATTGAGTCCGAATATAGGATTATTGAAGATGATGAGATGAGCAAGAAGGTTAATAGAATAGGTCAAAAATTGGCTGAGGTGTGCGAACGCCCTCTTATTGGCTATAATTTTAAGATCTTGGATAGTGACGAATTTAATGCTATGAGTTTACCCGATGGCTATGTATACATTTTTAGAGGTCTGCTTAAATTGGCAGATGATGAAGAAAGGATTGCTGCAGTACTTGCTCATGAGATAGCCCATGTATCAAGGTCCCATGCTATGAAAAGGTTATATGCTATGGAAGACCAGCAGGCTATACTTTTGGGGTTGTCTATTGGAGTATCTGCTGTTATGTCTCATGAAGGAACTTCACAGGCAACAAGAGATGAAGTCTCCCAACTTATGAGGCTGGGTGCTCAAATATCTCAAATGATACTTTATACAGGATATAGTCAATCTGCAGAGCGCCAGGCTGATAGATTGGGTATGATTTATATGAAACGGGCAGGGTATAATCCTGAAAAATTTGTGGAGATGCTTAAGAGGCTAAAACAGGTAGAGAAAGAGACGCCTCATACCGGAATCTTTCGGACTCATCCTGAGACACAAGTTAGAATAAAAGAAGCCGAAGAGTTTTTAAAGATTCTACCTGATTTAATAGAAAATCAGGAAATAAAAAGGTATTATATCGGAGCAGAGTTTAAATGGGACTATGATAAAGAGAAGCCAGTGGTAGTGAACATAATCAAAGGTTCACCTGCTGATAAGACAGACCTTAGATTGACAGATGTTGTATTAGAGATTAACGGACACAGTACTGATTTGCGCTGTCGAGGTGATTTTGAGTTACTTATGAGAGATAAAATTAGAGGTGAGTTTGATAAGGGAATATGTAATATATTGGTAAAAAGACAGGGCATAGAAAAACTTATAAAGATTAAACCAGCACCAATCTATAAAGACCCTGATGTTCTGAATCTTCTGACTTATGATTGACTTCTTAATTAATAAATAACTTATGAAAATAAGAAATAAGCCTATCTTAAAGGTACTAATCCTATTTATTACAGTTTCATTTTTTATTGTTTTAGGTCTCTCTCTTTATAATAATTATTATTATAAAGATACATATTATATTATAAAACCTTTACCTTGTGATGTGCCTATTAAAATCAGAGTGGATAGATATGGTGATGGCCATTTTGGAGCGCCGCGTCATGGATATAAACACAGGGGTATTGATATATTAGCTGATATTGGTACACCAGTTCTAGCCTGTAAATCTGGAAGAGTTTTAAAGGTAGCATATGATGAATTATCAGGTAATTATGTAATGATAAAACATAAGGATAAACTTACCTCATTATACCTTCATCTAAAAGATGTTTATGTAAAAGAAGGTATGAGGCTGAGGCAGGGTGAGGTGATAGGCACTGTAGGAAAGACCGGCAATGCAAGATATAAGGGCATAAAACCACATCTTCACTTTGAGGTAAGAAAAGACGGTGTCGCCCAGAATATTTTAAAGGTTTATGAATTAAAGTCTTTGACAGATGATAAAAACTAAAGTAAAATAAATAAAAATATAACTTATGGAGTTCGTAAAAAAAACATAGATTGCCTGTCCGAAATTACCCAGTTCTTTTAGAAAGGGCAAAAGGTTTTATCTTAACCTGTATTGACCCTAATGTGCTAGGTGGAGGATTGATAATGAAAATACGGCAGGTTATAGTTATTTTTTTATTCTGTCTTTCGGGGATATGTAGTTCTGTCTATTCTGATACAGTTTATCTTAAAAATGGAACTACCTATGAAGGCAAAATTTTAAAGGAAGACGATGAAAAGTTAGCCCTGAAAACCTCTATTATGACCATTGTTTTTTATAAAAAGGATATTGAAGCCATACAGAGGTTTTATCCTGATAAGGAATCAAGGTTGCCTGAAGGTAAAAGATTTAAAGTGATAGATATCTTCCATCAAGAAGAAAAAGAAGAATCAGATAAAGAGTCCCTTAAGTTCATAATACCTCATAGGACAGATGAGCAAATACTACCTAAAGAAAAGACTACAAATAAAAAAGAACTCCCTCCAGCTACTCATTATCTAAAGACAGCCGCCTCCTATGCAGTTCCTCAGTATGGAGACACCCCCAATATATTTACCGACATAGAATTAGATAAGAGAAGTAGACATCTTGTTTTAAGTAATGATTCAGGCATATATGAAATACCGCTGAAAGAAGGAGAAGCGACTTTTAAAGGTGCCTTTTCTGCTCCCTGTGCTGGGGTTAAGTTACGTGCCTGGGCATATACATCTGGCGGTATGTGGGTTGTGGATATATTAAGTAAAAGTATTCAGGCAAATAAGAACGAGGTTTACAGATACCCTTCTGAAATCACCAATCCTACAGGATTAGTTTATCTGGGTGGTTCTTTTTATCTTACTGATGCCTCAAGTTCAAAGATATATAAGATGCAGTTAAATAACAAAAAGGCTCAGATTATTAGAGCTTACTCTTTAGGTGTATTCAGACCATACGGAGTAGCCACCGATGGTAAAGATTTATATATCTGCAGCAGAAGAACGGTAAATCGTTATGATAAAGAGATGAATAAAAAGAGTATTTATTATCTTGATGTTTCAGTAGATGGTATAACTATAGAAGGTAATAATCTCTGGGCAGTTGGCTATGATAACAACAGGCTATATAGATTTGAACTCCCTTAAGTAGTTATTTAGTTATTTACAGAAAGAAAATATATGCCAGTAAGATTAAAATTTTTAGGTGGGACAAGAACCGTAACAGGTTCTATGCACCTATTACAGACTGAAAAAAGCAAAGTCTTAATAGATTGTGGTCTTTTTCAGGGTCACCGTGACGATTATTATAAGATTAACAGCCATTTTGATTTTGATCCTTATCAGTTAGATGCCTTGGTTTTATCCCACGCCCACATAGACCATTCAGGTAACATCCCCAGCTTAGTTAAACAAGGTTTTAATAAAAATATATATGCCACAGAAGCTACAGTTGACTTATGCAATATGATGCTACTTGATTCAGCTCACATCCAGCAAGAGGATATTAAATTTGTAAACAAGATAAATAAACGGAAAGGCTTACCCTTAAGAAATCCCCTATATACAAAAGAAGATGCTGAAAAATCACTTCAATTTTTTAAAGGAAAACCTTATAGGAAGAAGTTCAAATTAACCTCAGATATTGATTGCACTTTCTATGATGCAGGTCATATCTTAGGTTCAAGCATTCTCTTTTTTAATATAAGACGAAAAAATAAGAAGGATATTAATTTAGCTTATGCTGTTGACTTAGGAAGAGAAGATATCCCCATTTTAAAAGACCCTGAAGTTTTATCTAAAGGTAAAATTGATTATCTTATCCTTGAAAGTACCTATGGGGGTAGGCTTCATGGTGATATAAATAAGGCTAAAGATAAATTAGCCTATTTTGTTAATAAGGCAGCAAAGCAAAAAGGCAAGGTAATAATTCCATCTTTTGCCTTAGGTAGAGCCCAAGAGGTGATATATTTTTTAAGTGAACTTATGAAGGCTAAAAGGATTCCTGCCTTGCCCATATATGTAGATAGTCCTTTAACGGTTAATATAACCGATGTTTTCAGGAAGCATCTTGAATGCTTTGATGGAGAGGCAAGACTTTTGGTTTATCATGCAGAGAGCCCTTTTGATATAAAAAATCTTCATTATGTAAATAGAGTCCAGGATTCTAAGAGACTCAACTGTAACCCCAGAAGTATGATTATAATCTCAGCATCTGGTATGTGTGAAGGGGGCAGAATCTTGCACCATCTAAAAAATAATATAGAAGATGAGAGAAATGTCATCATCATAGTAGGTTATATGGCTCAGAATACATTAGGTAAAAGATTAGTCGAGAAGAGAGAGAAGGTGAGAATATTTGGTGAAGAATATTCCTTAAAGGCAGAAGTTGGTGTAATTAATGCCTTTAGCGCCCATGCAGATAAAGATGAACTTATTAAATATGTTAAGATGAGCAATCATTCCATAAAGAAGATATTTGTGGTTCATGGTGATGAAGACCAGTCAGAAAAGCTTCAAGAATCTTTAAAGAGATACAACTTTAAAAGTTACCTGCCTAAACTAAAAGAAGAAGTAATCCTTGATTAAATTTTGTTATCAGAAGCGACAGGATATGCCACAGGCAATGGTAAGTAAGTCGTAGTTATAGCGGTAGTATTCTTCGTATTTCATATTGGACTGGGCATCTACATAATCAACTATAAAAAGTGCTTTTATCTTATCAGTTAGAGGATAGGATAACCCCAGGTTTATAGTATGATACTTATCTTCTTCATCCTCCGTTGTATAACTTCCATTAGAACTTTGAGCCTTCCAGTCAGTGTAAAGTCTATTTAAGTAAGAATAAGATAAGTTTATAGTCAGATCTTTATTCTTTTTTATAGGGATATTATAGGAGAGTAATGGTTTTATCTGATAAGAATTATAATCGTAATAATCATCTGTAAAGACATCATCGCTTAATGTGATAGTATTTCTTGAATCATAATAATTCTGATTACTCCTATTTATAATTATTTGATTATCAAGGCCTATAGTCAATCTTTTAGTAAGTGGGTAACTTAAGTTTAAGTTGATTGTGTGTTGGTTATCTTCTCTTTCTTTTCCTGATATAAGGACACCGTCAGAGTCAATAACCAACTTATCAGTATAATATTTTAAAAGGGGCATATATTCTGCTTCAAACGAGAGACCATCTGGATTCTGCCTTAGATATCCCAGGGTAAATTTGAGACCATCATAATCCTTCTCATTTTCTTCTAAAGCCGTAGGTGTAGCAAGAGATATCAGAGACCTAAAATTTGTATACATACGTCTATAATACTCTGCTTCAAAATTTAATTCCTTAAAAACCCTTTCTTTGGGGTGACTTAATGTATATTCAAAGTCCATTAAAGCTCCCTTATCAATATAATCATAT
>CAZQVU010000024.1:0-10682 GCA_964596885.1 uncultured Planctomycetia bacterium | reverse complement strand
ATTTCAAAATTAGAACCCGACGGAACAATACCTGTATCCTTGCATTTTAAAGGTCAACCCCGTAAATGGAAAGAAGCCATTGCAGGACTTAAATCTCAAGCCAAGCAGATTTATCTAAAAGGTTTGAAATTAGACAACTTCTATCTTAACATATCTATGCAAGATAAAAAAATCCTTATAAATAATCTGTCAGCTAAACCTTATGGAGGTAGCCTAAGTTTATCAGGCTATATAGACTTAGCAAAAGAAAGCCCTTCTTATATGATTGAGGCATTAGTCAAAGATGTAGACCTTAAAAGATTAACCAAAGATACAAAATTAAAAGATAAGAATATCTCGGGGTTAACCTATTTAAAAATGAAGATAATGAATCCTTTGAAAGATATAAGTGGACTATACGGAAATGGCACATTGTTAATTACTGAGGGCTCTCTTTTTGAATTACCTCTATTAAGCGGCTTGGCTACAATTATAGGTCTATCACAATTTGAAAAAGTAGTCTTTAAGGAGGCTTATGCTGACTTTGTAATAAAAAATAGAACCATCTCAACTGAAAATTCTACACTGATAAGCGACATCTTATCTTTAAAATCTAAAGGAAGTATTGACTTCAATGGAAATCTTAACTTTATAACCGACATCGAACTTTCAAAAAGAACATATGAAAGCCTTGGAAAGAGTGGACAAATTGCTGCTATCTTCTTTGATGTTTTAGGTAAATATCTAATAAGGATTAAAACTACTGGTAAATTAACCGAACCTCACTATCAAAGGCTACCGGTTTCATCAAAAGATATGATAGAAAAGGTGCTAATAAAAGGATTAGAAGAGATTCTTAAAGGATTTTAACCCTTTCTAATTTCAAGATGACTTCCCTCATCTTGCTGAAAGCTTTATATCGATGGCTTATCTTATTCTTTACTCCTGGTCCTAACTGGGCAAATGTTTTTCTATACCCTTCTGGAATAAATACAGGGTCATAACCGAAACCAAATTCTCCGTAAGGCGCATCTGTTATCTTGCCTCTACAAATTCCATTAGTTGTTGCCAGTATTCTACCCTTATCGGCTAAAGCCACCCAGCAAACAAACTGGGCGTTTCTTTTATCTACAGGAACATCTTTAAGCAGGTTAATTAACTTTTTAATATTTTTCTCATCTGTTGCACCAGGAGCACTGAACCTTGATGAATATACACCTGGCTTACCACCTAAAATATCAACCTCCAAACCTGAATCATCTGAAATACTCAATATACCTGTTGCTTTAGAAACTTCTCTTGCTTTCTTTATGGCGTTATCTCTAAAAGTATCACAATCCTCCTTTACCTCTGGAACATTCCCAAAATCAGTTAAAGAGACCAATTCAAAATCTATAGGAGACAATATTCTTTCAATCTCTTTGAACTTATGGATATTTCTGGTAGCAATCAAAATCCTCTTCATTGCTTTATCTTTAAAACTTCTTTCTGGATAGATATAAGTTTATCTATCCCTGTTTTGGCCAATTTAATTAAATCATTCATCCTAGATAAGGTAAGTCCTTCACCTGATTCAACCGTCGATTGAACTTCAATCAATTTACCCCTTGAGGTCATAGCCACATTCATATCCACCTCAGCCTTAGAATCCTCACTAAAACTAAGATCCAATAGTTCATCTCCATCAATAATACCTACACTAACAGCAGCAACAAAATCCTTAACAGGCAGTTTATCTATTAAACCTTCTTTTCTCAACTTCTTCAAGGCCTCAACTAAAGCCACAAAACATCCTGTTATACTGCAACAACGAGTTCCGCCATCAGCCTGAATGACATCGGCATCAATCCAGATTGTTCTTTCACCCAAAGCCTCTAAATCAATTACAGCCCTTAAAACCCTTCCTATCAACCTTTGTATCTCCAGAAATCTACCAGAGACCTGACGAGGCAGCCGGTCTCTTAAGATACGGCTTGGACAAGAACGGGGGAGCATACTATATTCAGCAGTAATCCACCCAGAACCAGTACCTTTTAAAAACGAAGGGACTCCCTCTTCAATTGAAGCAGAACATATTACTTTCGTACTTCCCTGTTCAATAAGACAGGAACCTTCAGGATATTTAATAAAATCTGTCTTTATTTTAGTCTTTCTGATTTTATCTTTTGCTCTTAAACCTTCCCTCTGCATTGTAGTTCTCCTTGTTTTTTAAAGATGGACTTTTATCAATCTTATTTTTTAAATTTGGACCTGTCAACGATTTTAGATCCAAGTATTTTTTAACCTCTTCCTCAGTCAAATAGCCCTTTTCAATAATAACTTCCCTTATTGTCTTTTTAGTCTTCAATACCTCTTTAACTATATCTGCCGCCTTATCATAACCAATAACTGGACTCAGAGCAGTTATTAAACCGAGGCTATGCTCTGCATAATATCTACATTGTTTTTTATTGGCTTTAATTCCCTTAATACATCTTTCTGTAAGTCTGCTTATTCCTTTATTTAGAATCTGTAAAGATTCAATTAAATTATAACCAATAACTGGTATATGGGTATTTAAATCAAGCTGCCCTGCTCCGGATGCACAGGTAATAGTCAAATCATTACCCATTACTTGATAACAGACCATATTTACCGCTTCACAAATAGATGGATTGATTTTGCCTGGCATTATAGAAGAGCCAGGTTCAACCGCAGGTAAAATAATCTCGTTCAAACCAGTTTTAGGACCTGAACTTAATAATCTTAAATCATTACAAATCTTGTTCAAATCAATGGCTAACAATTTTAAATTAGAAGAAAGGTAGGCTAAATCAGTTAAAAATTGGGTAGTTTCTATTCCATCTTTACTCACTTTAAAATCTAATTTTACAATCGAATTCAAATACTTTATAATTAATCTTCTAAAGTCTGAGTAGGTGTTTAAGCCAGTGCCAACGGCATTTCCTCCAATACCTAAACTAATTAAAGATTCTTTGGTCATTCTTAATCTAACTATATCTTTAGAGATTGCAGTTGCATAGGCACCAAATTCTTGCCCTAAAGTTATAGGTACAGCATCCTGCAGGTGTGTCCTTGCTGATTTTATAACATCCTTAAACTCCTTCTCTTTCCTTCTTAATGCCTCCTTTAGATTATTAACACTTTTAATTAGTTCTATTAAAAGCATATAAGAGGCTATCTTTATTGAGGAGGGAATAACATTATTTGTAGATTGCCCTTTATTAACATCATCGTTTGGATGAACACAGGCTTTATCTCCTTTTCTACCTCCTAAAATCTCGATGGCTCTATTGGCTATTACTTCATTAACATTCATATTCAGTGAAGTCCCGGAGCCGCTTTGAAATATATCCAAGGGAAACTCTCCAAAATCTATCTTACCATTAATTATATCATCGCAAGCGTTAATAATGGCTTTTGCTTTCTTATAGTCTAAAAGCCTTAACTTGAGGTTCGCCTTAGCGCAGGCTTTTTTTATAAAGACTATTGCCCTTATTAATTCGGGCTGGGCTCTTAGTCTGCTTATTTTAAAATTTTCTATGGATCGGACTGTATGAATACCATAATAGGCATCTTTGGGCACTCTCTTTTTTCCCAATAAATCCTTTTCAATTCTAAAATCCATTTCATTCATCTCCTTCTATAATCTCTATATTATCTCAGTAATTTACTCACTTCTTTTTATACCTTTTAAGTTTATATTCTCTTGAGACAACTGTTTTAATTCCACCTCTAATATTAAACTCACCAACAATCCTGGCATATCTGGGGCGTGTTGCCTTTATAAAATCATCAAAGATTTTATTAACTGCGTGCTCGTGAAATATGCCTATATTCCTATATGAGACTAAGTATTCCTTAAAAGACTTTAACTCTAAGCAATATTTATCGGGTATATAATCAATGGCAATCTTAGCAAAATCAGGCAATCCTGTATTAGGACATATGCAGTTAAATTCATCTGTTTCTATATGAACAGTGTATTCTCTATCAGGGTATTTATTCTTCCATACTTCCATCTCAGGGGTTTTCAGTTCTCTTACATCTTCCTGTAACCCCTCATAACTTCCTTTCTTCTTAGACATCACTCCACTCCTATAATCTTATGTATTTGGGGAATAACTCTTACGCTATTTAAATCTTTGCGGGCTATCTTAAGAGCCCTGTAGATAATCTCTTTCTTTATATCAGGTAAACTCTTATAAACTGGAGTTATTGGCTGTAAGATAAAAGGAATATCTCTGCTTATACTCTTTATTATTCGGACTGCCCTTTTAAGTTCATCCATATCTAACCTATTATCTATAACTGACTTAATAAACAGGAGTTTTCCTTTCCTATTTTTAAAATACTCAAAAGCAATCTTTAAAAAATTCTTATGCTCCCTCCATAATGGTTTAGGTAGCCCTGAGGTTTTGGGCAACTTAATATCCATTGAAATATAATCAAGATACTTTATCACTTTATTTAATTCCTTATAGCGACTACCATTGGTCTCAAGATATATCCTGTAATTTAGGTCTTTAAGCAATTCACATATCAACCTTACATCATCTATGTGTATTAAGGGTTCTCCTCCTGTAATTACTACAGACTCACTTAGCTTGTCTTTATCTAACTGCCTTACCTTTTCTATTATTCTATCGGTTGAAATCTCTCGGGGCGATAAGTCTTTAGTATCACAATATTTACAGTTTATATTGCATCCAGCAAGCCGAATAAATATCTGATAGACGCCTAAAAGTAAACCTTCTCCCTGAACTGAAGAGAAGATCTCAGCCAGATGTCTTACCTTTCCTTTCATTAATCATCTCTTAGGTTAGGGGATCCTTTATACCTGCTTCTTTAAAACCTTTGGCGCGAAGCCGACAACTATCACACCGGCCGCAGGGTCTTTCTCCTCCTTTATAACAGGACCAGGTATATTCAAAAGGAACATCCAGCCTGCTACCTAATCTTACAATCTCTGCTTTTGATTTATTAAGTAACGGGGCTATAATATCAACTGGTTGACCCTGGATGCCTCGCTTTGTCCCTAATTTAGACATCCTTTTAAAAGCCCTTAAAAATTCCGGGCGACAATCAGGATAGCCTGAATAATCTATAGCATTTACGCCAATAAAGATATCATCAGTTTTTTCTGCTTCGGCATACGATAAAGCATAACTTAAAAATATAATATTTCTTGCCGGTACATATGTAGTTGGAATCCTCATCTTATTTATCTTTGTCGATGAACCCCTTGGTATAGGCTTCATCTTATCTATAAGTGAACTGCTTTTTGAAGGAAGTTCTATATTAATTAAAATATGTCCAGTTTTTGTTAGTTTAACTAATCTCTTGGCTGACTCTATCTCTCTTTTATGCTTTTGATTATAATTAAATGTCAGGCAGGTTATCTTATAATTCTTTCTCCTGACATAATAAAGCACAACCGCAGAATCTAAACCACCTGATAATAAAACAATAGCCTTCTTCATCCTTTCATTTTTCAAAAAAAGTCGCAGAGGAATCTTCTGTCTCCCAAACAGTAACCTCTAACCTATCATAATCTATAGATTTTAACCTAATCTTTAACTGTTTATGAATATACTCTGCAATATTCTCTGAAGTGGTATTCTTCTTCTTAAAATAATCTATCTCATTTAGATAGCTATGGTCAAGAGTCTTTAAAACTTCATTCAATTTCTTCTTAAATTCTTTAAAATCTATCACCATTCCTTTTGAATCCAATCTCTTTCTAAAAATACTGGCAAAGACTTTCCAATTGTGTCCATGAAGATTTTCGCACTTACCTTTATAATTATGTAAAAAATGGGCAGCACTGAATTTACTCTGAACTGATACCTTATACATATTTACACCCTTCTTACATGTCTTATCTTTTTACCTAAAAACCTCTGGCCTATTTCAACAAATCGAGAAACCTCATCACTTACATAATAGATAGATTTACCTTTTGATTTTGATTCTCTTAAATCTCCTCTCTTTGATAAAACTTCTTTTATCTCCTGGGCAACCTCAGAGGCTGAATTTATTAACTTAACTTTCTTCCCTATAACATTCTGAATAGTTCTCATTAATAAAGGGTAATGAGTGCAGGCTAAAATTAGAGTGTCGATATTCTTCTTTTTCAAAGGAATTAGATATTTTTTTGCTATATCCAAAGTCACATTCTCTTCAATCCAGCCCTCCTCAACCAAAGGAACAAAAAGGGGACAACTTTTCAGATACACCTTAACTTTCTTATTTAGTCTTTTAAGTCCTTTAGTATAAACACTACTTTTTATTGTACTCCGTGTGCCAATAATGCCAATCCTTAAATTTTTAGATATTTTTAATGCCCTTTTTATTGCTGGTTCAATTACTCCAATTATAGGAAGATCATATCTTCTTTTAATAATATTCATACTTAAACTGCAGGAAGTATTACAGGCTATAACTATAATCTTTACTCTAAATTTTAATAAAAATTCTATATTCTCGATAGAAAATTTAACTATTGTTTCTTTTGATTTGTTACCATAGGGAACACGTGCTGTATCACCAAAATAGATAATATCCTCATAAGGTAATATCTTTTGTATTTCTTTAACTACTGTAAGTCCGCCTAAACCTGAATCAAATACTCCAATAGCTTGATTATCCTGCATAATCAATAATTTTAATTAGTAAATCCCTCGGTTAATTCATATCTTCTCTTATATCGAAGAATACCAGTTGCTAATGCATCTGCTATCCTTTGTCTATAGGAGGCGCTTCTTAATTTAGACTCTTCTTGTTTATTTGATATAAAAGCAACCTCAACTAATACGGCTGGGGCTCTTACACCTTTTAAGACATAAAAGAGTGCACTCTTTACCCCTCGATTTCTGCTACCTAGAACCTCCTCCATAGATTCACATAATACCGTAGCCAATTCAATTGATTCGACTCTATTTTCTGTGTTTATTATATCCCACAATGTAGCCTTTAGGTGGTTAGAAGGTTTAACTGCAAAATCAGTTTCTAAATCTAAAGATGCATTTTCTGCTGCCTGAACAGCTCTGGCATTATCATCACAGGCCTCAGATAAATAATAAACCTCAAACCCCGACGGCTGTCTGTATCTTGAGGCATTGGCATGGATACTTATAAAAAAATCAGCCTTGTTCTTATTGGCAATATCTGCTCTTTTCCATAAAGAGACAAATTTATCCGAGTCTCTTGTAAGAATTACTCTTATTCCGTGCTCTTCTAAGTTTCTCTTTAATCGTTTAGATATATCTAAAACAATATCCTTCTCATATAATCCGTTCTTTCCTATAGCCCCGGGGTCCTTTCCACCATGACCAGGGTCAATGACAATTGTATCAATTTGGTAGATAGGTTTTCTATAAGGTAATAAATATTGACAATAGAACATCCCATCAAGTTTATCCTTTACTAATGAAAAAGGAATAAAGAAACCACCTTTATAAAAGAGGGGAGGATTTTTTACAAATAAAGGCTCACCATCTAATAAAATGATTCTACTCCCCCCTCGCAAGATAACTGTATGGTTGTCCTTTTCCAAAATAAGCTGATGTGATATTGTATCCCACTGCCAATCTATACCATAAATCTCACACATTAGGCTGGCGGCTAGATAATCTTCTCTGTTTATCTTTACGGTCTCTTTTCTTAAAGAACACAGAGGACGCCTCATAAGCAAAGGACGTCTCACTGCACAACCACATACCATAAATATAAACATTAGTAATAAAAAAATAACTGCTAAATATTTTTTAAAAGCAGCCATCCTCATCTCTTATATCCTAAGCAACCTAATATATATCTTTAGCACTAATCCCCTTCAGCCAAAAATTCTCCATAGGTATCTAGAAAAACCTTGCTATCAAAGGAAAAATCAGAAGGTTGGACTTTTACTAAATATTCATAGACTTTTGGGGCAATCAAATAAATCTTTCTTTCTATATTATGACTCCTCTTATCTTTAAGGATTGAACTGCTTGCTGGAAGCATAAATAAAATTATAAGAATTAAACTAGCAATAAGAAATCCTTTAATAACTCCTAAAATCATACCTCCTAATCTATCTATTAAATATAATAATTTTATTCTTAGTTTGCCGAATATTTTATTACTTAAAAATGAAGATAAAATAAAAAACAATATAATATTGGTAACAAAAGATATAGCCGTAAATGGTATATTCCCACTTTGTTGCCAGAAAGAACTGATAAAAAATCTATCAATATATTGGGCAAGAGATTCAAAGAAACTGAATGTCAAAATAATACAAATAAATAAATTACATAAAGAAATCAATTCTAAAATTAAACCTCTTTTTATACCACGAATTATACAAAAACCCACAATCGTTACAATTATCACATATAAATATCTCATATCCATCAAATTTTCTCTACAGGGTAAAATCAGTTTAAGGTACAACTGAATTTACTTCTTCTAAGATTGTCTGCCCATTTAAAACCTTCTTTATGCCTTTCTCTTTTAGAGTTTCAATTCCTAACCGCACATAATTATCCCTCAGAACAGACGGCGAAACATCTCTAAAAATTAAATCTCTTACTTCTCTATCAATATTTAATATCTCAAAGATACCTGTCCTTCCTCTAAAACCCGTATAGTTACATTTTGGACATCCTTTTGGCTCATAAATATTCGTTATCTCATTCTCTGCTCCCTTCTCATTTTTCACTTTCTTTTTGCAGTGAGGACATAGCTTTCGTATCAGTCGCTGAGCTACTATAAGCAGAAGTGAAGTAGAGAGATAATGAGGACTAATGCCAAACTCGCGTAGTCTGGTTATGGCGTTAGCCGTATCTATAGAATGCATAGTGCTTAATACCAAATGACCTGTATCTGCTGCCTGAATTGCAATTTGGGCTGTTTCTGCATCTCGTATCTCCCCCACCATAATAACATCTGGATCCTGCCGAAGGATAGACCTTAAACCGGTTGCAAAATCAATACCGGCTTTAGGATTAATCTGCTGTTGATTTACTCCCCTTAATTCATATTCTACTGGATCCTCTATAGTCATTATATTCTTTTTAGAACTAAGTCTCTTTAAAATGCTATACAAAGTTGTGCTCTTGCCACAGCCTGTCGGACCACAAACCAATATCATACCATGAGGCTTTGAAATGCTATCTTCTAATTGCCTGAGGTCGTCTTCTGATAAACCAAGTCTTTTTAATTCTAATAGATCGCCACTTCTATCTAGGATTCTAACAGCAATCTTTTCGCCAAAAATAGAATATGAAGTTGAAATCCTTAAATCATATCTTCTATTATTGACATCAACATCGAAACGCCCACCTTGAGGTTCCTTTCTTTGGGCTATATCTAAACTGGCTAAACTTTTAATGGCAGCTACTAATTTAATTCCTAAATCTCTTGGAAGCGGAATAGCATCGTAAAGAACTCCATCGATCCTCTCTCTAACCCTAATCTTCTCCTTCTCTGGATCAAAATGGATGTCTGTTGCTCTATTAGAGATAGCCTGCGATATATAAAACTTGACAACAGATAAAATATTACGAGAATCTTCTACCGAACTCCTTCTAAGTGCATCCTCATCTTTTAAACCTATAATTCTAACCCTATCAGGGTTAAATTTTTCTATCTTACTAAAAAAGACCTCGCCAACTATTTCAGGCCGAATCAATCTTTTGCAATTAGGACAGATAAAGATATTTGTTCTTTTTAACTCCTTGGTTAAATCAAAACCGCAGTAATCACATTTTATTCTTCCTTTTTTTGGTCTAAATAACAAATATAATAGAAAACCAACAATATTAAAAAAGAAGGTGAGGGTAGTCCAAAATGATTGATATTTTAGTCTTCTTTTTTTCGCATCCTTATCAACAAAGATGATTAATCTTAGCCAAATAACAAAAGCAGTAAATAAGATGCCCAATTTTAGAGCAATAGACAATCTGTCCATCTATAAAATTCTCCATCTATTAATCGTTAATTAACAACAAGATAACAAAAATTCAAACTCTTATTTTTCTTATACCAGAAATTAGCCTAAAAAGCAAGTGAATTATACATGAAGTTTACCCGGTTTTTCTTAAACACAGATACACACAGATTGATAATGGATTTACACAGAGGTTTTTCTGATAGTAAAATCTATGCGAATCTGTAAAAAATCTGTGTGAATCTGCATTATATTGATTTACTACAGTTGATACTTTCAAATATTCATACCTTTGTATCTATCTAGGAGGTTAGCAACAATTATGCCTAAATTCTGGGGGATGTCCACAATTATACTTATTAGGTATGTTCTATACCAAAATTGGCAAAATTTAGGAATTGACACAAAAAAACCACACAGAGGGCGGGTAGATATCTACAAGTTAGGAGTAACCTCAATAATACCACAACACTTAATATTTTAGCTGAAACAACTCTGCCAGTTTTTTATTGTTAATAAAAATGTCTCTTTTTTGTAACCCTAATATTTATAATCCCAATATTCTAAAACTAAATAGCCTCAAGGTAAATCTTGAGGCCATAGAATACATCCTCCTACTTAGTTAGAGTGAAAAATGATTTTTAGTATTTTTCATTCATTGCATTCTAAATTATGTCTCCTAATCTATTTCTCTTCTTTTTCTAGACGATATTCCTTTGAAAAAGAAATCTTTTAACAATTTCTGTTTTAATATCTTCTTTTTATT
>CAZQVU010000023.1:0-10744 GCA_964596885.1 uncultured Planctomycetia bacterium | reverse complement strand
CGTGCCCCGTTAGAAATCAAAGATTTTCTAACGGGGCGTGCTTAGGATTTATTCTATTAGGTCAATTAGAAATTAGTAATTAGTCATTTATCCTATCGTGTTTACTACTTAGTGCTTAGGATTTTAAAGAACAGTGCTGGGTGAATTCGGACAGACAATTTATGTTCACTTTGTTCCATAAGTTGTATCCTCATTCATCTTTTTTAAATATTCTTCTCTATCTACAAGAATCTCTCTGGGTTTACTTCCTCTATAACCTCCTACAATACCCTGTTCTTCCATAGCATCTATCAACCGAGCAGCCCTGGTATAACCAAGCCCTAAGCGTCTCTGTAATATAGAAACAGAGGCATGACCAGTTTCTAAGATTACCCTAACTGCATCTTTAAACATCTTATCTTCTTTATTCAGACGATAGGAGGAAGACCTACTTGCCTCTTCTTGTTGCTTTAGAATCTCTTCATTATATGAAGGCTCTCTCTGTTTATTTATAAAGTCGATTACCCTTTCTATTTCTTCATCAGTAACCAGCGGACCCTGGGCTCTAATCAACTTTGATGAACCCGGTGGCAGAAACAACATATCACCCCTTCCTATAAGTTTATCGGCTCCATTCGCATCTAAGACAGTTCGCGAATCAACCTTAGATGAGACCTTAAAGGATATCCTGGTTGGAAAATTGGCTTTGATAACACCTGTAATTACATCTACTGATGGACGTTGGGTGGCTAATATCATATGTATACCCACAGCACGGGATAACTGTGAAAGCCTGGTTATGGCACCTTCAATTTCACTTTGGGCTACAGCCATCAAATCTGCCAACTCATCTATTATAACAACGATATAGGGCACCTTCTTGTTGTTATCATACATCTTTTTATTATACATCTCTATATTCCGAACACCTTCACAAGCAAAGGTCTCATATCTTTTTTCCATCTCGGAGACTGTCCAATTCAGAGCGGCTGATACCTTTTTATAATCAGTTATCACAGGACATAAAAGATGGGCAATGCCATTAAAAGGAGCCAGTTCTACCATCTTTGGATCAACCATAATAAATTTAACCTCATCAGGACTACAGTTAAAGAGTAAACTCATTATAATGCTATTTACGCAGACTGTCTTCCCAGAACCAGTAGTGCCTGCTATTAAAAGATGGGGCATAGCCCCTAAATCACAGACGATAGCCTCCCCTGCTACATCTTTACCTATTGCCAAAGTCAACTTCGATTTAGATTGTTTATATTGAGGTGAGTCCAGAATTTCCCTCAAATAGACTATATTGGTCTTTTGATTGGGTACTTCAATACCAACTCTATCTTTACCTGGTATGGGTGCTATAACCCTTACACTTGTCGCTTTTAAGGTCAAGGCAATATCATTGCTTAAAGAGACTATTTTTTGTATTTTAACACCTGCAGCAGGCTGCAATTCGTATCTGGTCACCACCGGCCCTTTATCAATTCGGGTAACTTTAGCCTCAATTCCAAAATCAGTTAAGGTCTCCTCCAAAAGACTTGCTTTAGACTGAAGGTCTTCTTTTATGCTCTGATCCTGAACCGATTTGGGTAGATTTAGTAGGTCTAAAGGAGGCAACTGGTATGCCTTCTCTGCTGTTGTTATCAATGGTTTCTCTTTAGATACTCTTTTCTTAGGTTTTTTAAAAATCTCAGGTTGGGGTTCTTGTTTTATCTCTTCCTTTTTAGGTTTAGGGTGGATTGTCTTATCTTCTGGTTTAGTTAAAGTATGAGGTTTTGCGACATTTATTTCAAGGCCAGATTTTCTTTTCTTTTCAGTTTTAACTTTTGATTTAAGCATTCTAACTCCATTCTGAAGGATTAGTCTAACTTTTTTCAATCCAACCATAACCAATGGCCACAAGAGAAATTCGGTTGCAAGATGCAATGATAAAACAAAAAGTGTTATAAGAATGATATAGGAACCCAATAAAGCAAAATAACGATAGAGCAAACTAGATATCAAAAAACCTGCAAGCCCCCCATAATCTATGCTGGCTGTAGGATTATGTATATTTATAAGACTTAATAAGGATGAAGAGGAAATAAATAATATAATAGTCCCAATTACTCTAAAGTATACTTTTTGAGATAATACTACAGAAATTTCTGAAAATGCCCAGATAAGACAAAGAATAGGAAGAAGATAGGCGCTGTAACCTAAAGATATATATAAAAAATAGGCAAAGTAGGCACCGACTCTTCCTGTCAAATTATGGGCATGTGGATTCACTCTTGAAGTTACAAAGCTTACATCAGAAGGGTCATAACTTATGAGACTAATAAAACAAAATATAGCAATAATTATGAGAATAAATGCCTTTATTTCTTGTATCTTTTTATCTCTCATAAAGTTGTCACTGATTAAACTCCGGTATGACCAAAACCACCTTCGCTTCTTTTTGTCTGTCCTAAATCATTTACCTCTTCAATCTCTGCCTGAATTACTTCTTTTATAACCAGTTGGGCAATTCTATCACCCCGATGTATAGTAAAGGGTTCTTTTCCTAAATTGATAAGGATGACGCCAACCAAGCCTCGATAATCAGAGTCAATAGTGCCGGGTGTATTTAAGACCGTTATACCGTGCTTTAAAGCCAGACCACTTCGAGGTCTTACTTGAGCTTCATAACCTTGAGGTAAATCAATATAGATACCTGAGGATATTAATTTAACCTCACCAGGTGAAATAGTTATTTGATTATCAACATCGGCATATAAATCTAGACCACTTGAGCCTTCGCTCATATATTTTGGCAGGGGTAAATCTTTAGCCTGAGGACTTCTTTTGATTTTTAAGTTTATCTTTTTCATCAGATGTAACCTTCTTTAGGCTCAAATTTATCCTTCCTAAATCATCTATCCCGATAACCTTGACAGGAATGACATCTCCTTCTTTCACAATATCACAAACATTCTTTACATATCTATCGGATAATTCAGATATATGAATCAAGCCTGAGGTTTGAGGTAAGAATTCAACAAAGGCACCAAAATCAGTAATCTTCACCACCTTACCCATATAAACCTTGCCTACTTCTGGTTCCTCAATTAAATCTTCAATCGCATCAATTGCTTTTTGGCTACTTGCAGGGTCACTTGAGGCAACCAGAACCTTGCCATCATCTTCAATATCAATGGAAACACCAGTATCTTTTATTATCTTTCTAATAGTCTTACCCGAAGGACCTATTATGTTTCCGATTTTATCTGGTGGAACATGTAAGACTTTTATGCGAGGAGCATACTTAGACAAGGAAGGTCGTGGTTTATCAATTGTCTGATTCATCTTATCGAGAATTATCAGCCTGGCTTTATCTGCTTGTTTTAAAATCTCAGAGATTAAATTTAGGTCAATACCCTCAATCTTTAGATCCATCTGTATGGCAGTAATCCCTTTCCTGGTACCTGCAACCTTGAAATCCATATCACCAAAATGGTCCTCAAGCCCTATAATATCAGTTAAGATAGATACTTTATCATTGTGCTTTATTAAACCCAGGGCTATTCCGGATACAGCATCTTTAACTGGTATACCGGCATCCATCAAGGCTAAGGAGCCAGCACATACTGATGCCATACTTGACGAACCATTTGATTCTAAGATATCCGAGACGACTCTAACTGTATAAGGGAATTCTTCTTTAGAGGGCATAATGGGTTTTAAAGCCTTCTCTGCTAAAGCGCCATGACCTATCTCTCGTCTTCCAGGACCTCTTACAGGTTTTGCCTCTCCAACTGAAAAGGGTGGAAAATTATAATGAAGCATAAAACTCTTATAAGTTTCTCCGGCAAGAGCATCTATCATTTGCTCATCAGCTGCTGTGCCTAATGTAACTACTGCTAAACTTTGAGTTTGACCTCTGGTAAACATTCCAGAGCCATGAGTCCTGGGAAGAACTCCTATTTGACAGTCAATAGGTCTTATATCCTCATAAGACCTTCCGTCAGGTCGGGTATTTTTTTCAATAATAGACTTCCTTATATGTTCTTTTTCTACTTTTTCTAAAGCAGCCTGAATATCATTCTCCTCTAACTCAGATGATTCATTAATTAACTTCTCCTTAACTTCTTTAGATAAAAGATTTAAGAACTCTGTCCTCTCTTGCTTGCTTCCCATCTTATTTAACTTATCCAACTTAGTCTCAACTAATTCTTTAACTTTATTAAACAAATCAGAATCCACTTTATATAAAGGGGGTTCAGACTTTTTGCGACCAATTTCCTTAATAATCTCTTTCTGAACATCAATAAGTTTATCGAGATGAGGTAGGCTGAATTGAAGAGCCTCTTTGATTGCATCCTGTGTTACTTCATTTGCCTGGCCCTCAAGCATAATGATGCCCTCTTTACTTGCTGCTATAACTATACTCAATAAAGAGTTATCAATATCTTCATAAGGAGGATTGATGATAAATTTATCACCCACTTTAGCCACTCTCACAGCGCCTATAGGACCAGAAAAAGGAATGTCGGAGATAGAAAGGGCAATTGATGCTCCAATTATAGATAAAACATCAGGGTCGTAAATACCATCACTGGATAAAACAGTTGCCATAATCTGAATGTCATTTACTAGCCCTTCAGGAAATAAAGGTCTTATGGGTCTGTCAATCAGACGAGCACTCAAGATTTCTTTTTCACTGGGCTTACCTTCGCGTTTAAAAAAACCACCAGGTATCTTGCCAGCCGCATATGTCCTTTCACGGTATTCAACAGTTAGGGGTAGAAAATTTATATCCTCTCGTGGCTCTTTTGACATAACACAAGTAACTAATACTACAGTACCCCCATATTGAACTCTGACTGCGCCATTGGCTTGTCTGGCCATATCGCCTGTTTCAATACTTAATACTTCACTGCCTATCTGTATCTGAAACTCTTTCTTCTTCATATATTTTTTATCTTTATCTTATATTCAATTTCTCTCTTATCTGATGGAAACGTTCAGGGTTATGTTCTTTTAGATACCTGAGGAGTCTCTTCCTCTGGCTAACCATCTTAAGTAATCCCCTTCTTGAATGGTAGTCTTTTTTGTGAATCTTAAAATGTTCGGTTAATCGGTTAATTCGTTCTGTTAGCAGAGCGATTTGTACAGCAGGTGAACCGGTATCCCTGTCGTGAAGTTTAACCTCATTAATAACATCTTGTTTTTTTTCTTTTGAAAGTACCATAGTTTTAATTACTTTTATCCCTCCCTCCTTTTTATAACTTAGTTGAGATTTAAACTGTTGTTATAGTAGCATAAATATTAAATTTTGTAAAGTCTAATCAACCGATATTAGTTTTGCGAAAATATCCTTGAGTTTTATCTATATCTTCTTTTATGGCACGGCTGAGTTCCTCCAGCGTCTTAAATCTCTTCTCATCCCTTATTTTTCTCAAGAAATAAATCTTAACTTTTTGATTATACAACTTTTGATTAAAGTTCAAGATATGAGCCTCAACTGACTTTTTTTTCTGATGAGACTTTATGGTTGGATTATATCCTATGTTAACTACACTCTTTAAGTTACGATGTTGATACTCTAAATAGCCTATGTAAACTCCAGATTTTAAAATAATATCCTGATCGGTCTTTAGATTTATCGTAGGGTAACCAATCTTAGAACCCAGTCCTTTGCCTTTTATAATTATACCTTCAAGAAAATAACATCTGGCAAGCATCCCGTTGGCTTCGTTTATTCTACCTTGCCTCAACAGATCCCTTATGAGGGTGCTGGTAACCTGTTTCTTGTTTCTTTTTACTATAGCCAACTCCTTCAATTTAAAATTATATCTTTTACTTAACTTTCGTAGAAACTCAATATCTCCCCGAACATTCCTTCCAAATCTATATTCAGAGCTTACTACTAAATAGGACATATTAAGTCTTTTGAGTAAGATATCGGTTACAAACCTATAAGCACTCATTAAGGCTATCTTTCTAGTAAATCTTAATACTAAAGATACATCAACTCCCAAACTTTCAATTAAATCAAGGCGCTGTTTGAGGGTATTTATAAGAGACGGGGCATTTTTAGATTTAAAAAAATTTAAAGGGTGTGGCCAAAATGTAACTACTAAACTTACTAAATTTTCTTTTTTTGAAAGATTAACTAACTCCTTTAAGATTTTCCGATGTCCCCGATGCACACCATCAAAAACACCAAGAGTTAATACTGTCTTATAATCAATCTTCTCTATTTTGGATAAACTTTTATAAACCTTCATTATTTAAAAAGAGTTCAGTGGCTCTTCTAAACATAAACTGGATTCATTCCATAAACTTCTTTAAAATACGAATGACTTTATCTTTATTTTCTCTAATGGTGCCTTTTAAAGTGCATCCACTTGCTTGAGGATGACCTCCACCTCCAAAGATTCTTGCAATCTTATCAACATCAATCTTTCCTTTGGCACGAAAACTTACCTTAACTGTTCGGGTTTTTGTATCCTCCTTGAAAAATACTGCTATAGATACACCTTTTATACTTTTAGGAAAGTTAACAAAATCTTCCGTATATTCTGGCCTGCCTCCTGTTTTTGCATACATATCTCTGGTTGTCTCCATAGTGCTAATTTTTCCGCCCTTATATAACCTGATAGTCTCCAGACTCAAACCTAAGAGTTTTAGTCTCCTGATAGATTCTGATTCATAAAGTTGCTTATTAACTTCATTCGGAACGACGCCAAGTTTAACCAACTCAGATGATATCTTATAGGCCTCGGAGTTAGTATTAGCATATCTAAAAAAACCTGTATCAGTGACTATACCGACATAAAGAAGTAAAGCCGTCTTTTTATCTATCTTTACCTTCATATTTTTAAAAAGTTTATAAATTAATATGGCTGTTGCTGCAGCATTCGTATCCTTAAAGACTATATCCATCTCTTTTCTTCTGCCAGGATGGTGGTCTATATTAATTATTAAACTATCAGATATTAGACTTTCAATCTTACCAACCCTGGCAATTGTTGGACAATCTAATATGAAGACCACATCAAATCTTGATTTAAACCTTTTATAATCAGTATATATCTTATCAATATCCGGTAAAAATTTATACATCGGTGGAATTCTTTCCTCAGCCAAGGCATAGACATTCTTATTTAAACTCCTTAAAATGCGCCTTAAAGCCAACTGAGAACCCAGGGCATCTCCATCAGGATTAACATGGGTCAAAATTAGAAAATTTTTATTCTTATTTATGGCTTCTTCAATCTTATCAAAAACCACCTTTTCTCTTCCTTTCTTTATCAATCTTTTCAAAGAGTTCTTCTAATCTTTGTCTTTTGGATATCGTCTCATCTTCATAAAATTTTAAATAAGGCATATTGCGTATGCTTATTCTATCTGCCAGCAATCTCCTGATAAATGAAGCCGCTCTATTTATCGTATTGAATGTCTTTTTCTTCCTTTTGTCATCTTCCATAATGCTAATATAAACTTTAGCCAAACTCAAATCTGAATTTACTTTTACATAAGTAACAGTGACAAAATTAATTGAGGGGTCCTTCAAATCATACTGAATAATCTTACTTATTTCTCGTTTGAGTAATTGATTGACTCTATTTAATCTTTTATTCATTTATAATATCTCTATCTTCGAATCCAGAATATCAAGTTTAAGTTGATCCTTAATAAAATTATCAACCTTAGACAGAATAGAATTTACAATTTTCTTGTCAGTGCCTATAGTAGCGATTGAAAAGGTTGCCCTTTGCCAGAGATTATGATTATCTGTTTCTGAAATGGCTACATTAAATCTGGTTTTTATTTTATCTTTTAAACTCTTTATAACCTTTCTCTTTGACTTAAGAGACCGATTAAAAGGAATACCTATATCAACTGTAAGGACACCAATAATCATCTCTTTAAGATTGACTTAAGGTATCTGAGTTCTTCTTTTTTAGTTTTAAAACCTCTATCTAATTTAGCATAAAGTAGTTTATCTAATAAAACTTTAAATCTGGGTGATGGTTTAAGTCCTAACCTCTTCAAATCATCACCAGTTGTTTTTAAAGAAACATCCTTATAAATTTTTAGATATCTTCTAATTCTTTGCTTGGCTCTTTGTGAATTCGTCTTTGAAAGAATCATAAGCACAAATTCTATAGAATAGGGATTTAATAATTGATAAAGTCTGCTTGGTTCTAATCTTCCATTACTTCTAAGCCTCTTTAAAACACTTTTATTATGTTTTTTATAAGAGATTAATTTTTCAGTATCTTCTCTTGAAAAGGCAAATTTTTGGGCTATTTTTTTTACCTCTTTTAGATCTAGATTGGAAACAAGGGCACATAAGTAAATTAGCCATCCTGAGATAGGCTCATCTAAATTCTCTTTAGCCCAGTTTAATGACTTTTTAACGGAATTAAAATATTTAACTATCGGTTTAGTTAGTTTTAATCTTGGGTGTATAAAGCGTAACTCGTGAAGTTGAGCCATCCTTTTTATTGCCTTTAACGGCTCAGCCTCGCATAAGATAGGCAATAATTCTTCCCGCATTCTCTCAGCAGATACTTTCTCAAACATTTTCATATCCACAGCTGTCCTTATCAAGAATTCAGTCTGACTATCTATCTTAAAGTTGTAACGCTGCTCAAACCTTACGGCTCTAAATATACGGGTTGGATCCTCTACAAAACTTAAGTTATGTAGCACCTTAATCCTTTTCTCCTTTATATCTCTTAAGCCCCCAAAAAAGTCAATAAGTTGTCCGAAATTATCTTGATTTAAACCTATAGCCATAGCATTTATAGTAAAATCACGCCTTGATAAATCATTTTTTATAGAACTCAATTCTACCGTAGGTAAAGCAGCCGGATATTCATAAAATTCTGTTCTGGATGAAGCCAGGTCTATCCTGAAGCCCTCTGACATAAAAAGCACAGCCGTTCCAAATCTTTGGTAAGTAACAAGTTTCCCTTTTATCTTTCCCGAAAGTATCTGAGCAAATTTAATGGCTTCTCCTTCAACCACCAGGTCAATATCAAGATTCTTATAGTCAAGAATTAAATCCCTAACCATACCTCCAACCGCATAGACTCTGAATTGATAATCATCAGCAATATGTCCTATTTTCTTCAAGAGACTGAAGACTTCCTTAGGCATATTTTTTCTCATCTTGGGGGTTAAATCCTCAAAGATTGGATTTAAGATGCGGCGGTTTTTCTTTTGTAGATGTAAATGTGGTGCTATCTTCGTTTGTTCTTTAAGTTCTGAACCTATTATCTCATCTCTGGTTACAATTCCAACAAGTTTGTTATTTTTAAAAACAGGAACTCTTCCTATATTATCTTCAAAAAATATCCTCTTAATATCGGAGATAGGAGTTTTTTCGTTAACAGATATAACGCGATGACTCATATATCCTTTTACTTTCGAATGCCCAAAACCATGATATATAGCCTTATCCAGATCCCCTCTTGTAACTATACCCGTTATTTTACCTTTGTCTGAAATTAACATCTGGTTAACATTGTATCTAATCATATCGCGTTTAACTTTATTTACGGTTTGAAGTTCAGTAGTTACTCTTACATCTTTATTCATAACATCTTCTGCTAAAAGTTGAGGTTTTATATTCTTTTTTAAAAGTCTAATAATCTTATCTTTAGCCTGTTTTAAACTTTTTTCTCTTAATATACAACTGGCTGCAGAAGGATGACCTCCACCTCCAAGGCAAGCCGTAATCTTGTTTACATCTACATTAGGGATACTGCTTCTTGCAATTAACTGAATCTTTGAATCTATCTTGGCTAAAACAAATATAACATTAAAATTTTCAATATCTATTAATCTATGTGTAAGAAGAGCCAAATCAGGAATGTATCTGTCATATTCTATACTTGAAATAGCAACAGAGACCCCATTTATAGTTTGAGTTTCTGTCTTTTGTATCAACTTAACTAAAATAGATAACTCCTCTTTGGTGAGCTGGCGATTAAGGTAATGCGAGACAACAGTTAAGTCAGCACCTTGCGAGACTAAAAAACTCACTGCATCTATATCCTCTCTGGTGGTTGTGCGAAAAGTTAAAGACCCGGTATCTTCATAAATACCCAGACACATTAAAGTTGCCTCAAGCGGAGTTATTCTAATTTTTTGCTTCTTAATCTCGTTAATCAAAATAGTTACAGTTGCTCCTATCTCTTTTGATATCTCCTGATCTGCCTGTATGTCCTTTTCTGTTCGGGGGTGATGATCATATATGTGAATTTCAACATCTTTTCTATCCACAATAGACTGTGCTTTGCCAAGACGCCTCTTTAACCTGGTATCAACAATTATTAATCGATTAACTTTATCAAAATTAAAAAGTCTTTCGTCTTTGAAATCGAAAGCATTCTGATATAGCGACAAAAATTTCCTAACCTGCTTTTCTGGCGACTGAGGCATAATCATAGATGCCTTAGGATATAATTTCTTAGCAGCTACCAATGAAGCCAGAGAGTCAAAATCGCCACCACTATGAGTCACTATAACTTCCATCTCTATAGTCCTATGTTTAAATCCGAAGTTCTAAGTCACAAGTTTAATCCCAGATAGTTAAATTTCTAATTGCTCTAATTTCTAATCAATAACCAAGCACCAATATCCAAAATATAATTAAATCCTAAATTCTAATATCTAAATCCTAAACAATATCCAATTTCTAATATTCCAAATCCCAAACCATCCTTTGAATTAAATCCTAAATTCTAATATCTAAATCCTAAACAAATCCCAATATCTA
>CAZQVU010000022.1:0-10824 GCA_964596885.1 uncultured Planctomycetia bacterium | reverse complement strand
AGTTTGAATGTAAAAAGTTAGATATATTTCAGCAACAGTTAATCAAACGCTACCATATTTTTAGACTATCCCGAATTTGTTACTAAAGGAATAGTCCTTGATTACACAGATTATTAAAAAATTACACAGATTTTCCGTCGATATTTAATCTATGTAATCTGGTTTTTAATCGATGTAATCAAAAAACAAAAATTTGACAAAGAACACCTTTAAGCACAATGATTTACATTAAATTTTTGCAACAAATATGGGAAAACTTCTATATTTTCTGGTTTCTAAAAACTTCAATCTCTTTATAATACAAGATGAATATAAAAGATAAACTAAAACAACTGCCATCTTCACCTGGAGTATATATCTTTAAAGATATAAATAAAAATATACTATATGTAGGCAAGGCCTCTTCTTTAAAGAAGAGGATACGCTCTTATTTTCAAAAAAGGGCTATGGATACAAAGAGAAGTCAACTGGTTAAAAAGATAGATGACATAGATTATATCTTGACTACCTCAGAGGCAGAAGCCCTTCTGTATGAGAGCCAGCTTATAAAAAGATATAAGCCCAAGTATAATGTAGTCTTTAAGGATGATAAGGCTTATCCTTTACTTAAATTGACCATAAATGAGAAATATCCGAGGTTGTTTATTGTAAGAAGAAAGAAGGATGACGACGCCTTATATTTTGGGCCATATACTGAGGTTGGTTTGCTCCGAGAGGCTTTGCATTTTCTAAGGAGGTTTTTCCCCTTGAGAAGTTGCAAAGACATACCTTCTAAACCCTGTCTTTATTATCATTTAGGTCTTTGTCTTGCCCCCTGCATAAGAAAGGTGGATTTAAAGGAATATGGTAATGTGGTGAAAGACCTCATACTTTTTTTAAGGGGGAGATATAATAGATTGCTGCAACTTTTAACTGAAAGAATGAATGAGGCCTCTTTTAGAAAAGACTATGAAGAGGCAGCAAAGATAAGAGATCAGATTAAGGCTTTTTCTAAATTGGTTTTGAGAGAACCAAAGATTACATCCGATAATTACCTTGAAGATTTACGAAGGACCCTCAGATTAAAAAACCTGCCTAATATTATAGAAGCCTTTGATGTCTCAAATATATTTGGTCAGCAGTCTGTAGGTGCTGTAGTTAGATTTGTAAAAGGTAAAACAGATAAGAACAATTATAGGAGATTTAAGATTAAATCAACGACTGCTATCAATGATTATCAGATGATGAAAGAGATAGTTTTCCGCAGATACAAGAGACTGAAGGAGGATGAAGGGGACTTGCCTGATTTAATAGTAATAGATGGAGGTAGAGGTCATCTAAATAGTGCCAAGTCGTCTCTTATGAATCTATCACTAGATATACCAATTATTAGTATAGCCAAAGAGGAGGAGTTGATATATTTACTTAATAGAAAGAAACCTGTAAAACTACCTCCTAATTCAAAAGCCCTTTGCCTTCTGCAAAGGATAAGAGATGAAGCCCATAGATTCGCCATTGCCTATCATCACATCTTGAGAAGAAAATTAGTTAAGAAATCTATCCTGAAAGAGATAAAAGGTATTGGTCCGAAAAGATATAAAGGTCTAATAAGAAGATTTGGAAGTATTGATGAAATAAAGAAGGCAAGCCTTGAAGAACTTCTTGAGGTAGAATCATTAGATGAGAAAAGTGCCAGGAATATCATTGAATATTTCAAAAAGATGCAGTGAGTTTGAAAAAAAGGTATATAGGGAAGTGCTTTTAATCCCCTTGGGAGAGGTTAGAACCTATAAGGAGATAGCCAGAAACATTGGCCATCCTAAGGCATACCGAGCAGTGGGGCAGGCTTTAAAGAAGAATCCCTATCCTTTTATTATACCCTGTCATAGAGTTATAAGATCTGATGGCTATATAGGTGGCTATGTCTATGGTAAAAGGATAAAGAAGATTTTAATTGAACTCGAAAAAGACTTAAGAAAGGTACTTAAAATGTAAAGTCTAAGTAATAACTTGCTTAATAATCCTGAATGTAATATACTAATAGTTTGAAGGATATATAGATATGGAAGCCGAGGATATATTAAAGGATCTTAATCCCCAACAAAAAGAAGCTGTGGTCCATAATAAAGGTCCTCTTCTTATCATAGCTGGTGCAGGAACTGGTAAGACCAGAGTCATTACAAAGAGGATAGCTTATCTTATTGCCTCAGGTAAAGCCACATCCAGCGAAATCCTTGCTTTAACTTTTACAGATAAGGCAGCCGCTGAGATGGAGGAGAGGGTTGATGTCCTTGTCCCCTATGGCTGTATAGATATCTGGATTAGCACCTTTCATGCCTTTGGTGAAAGGGTTTTGAGGGAAAGAGCCATAGAGATTGGATTGGACCCTAATTTTAAGGTTTTGACCAGGCCAGAGCAGATAATCTTCATAAAGGAGCGCCTTTTTGAATTCCCCCTTGATTACTACAGACCTTTGGGTAATCCGGATAGATTTGTTGAGAGTCTGGTTACAGTTTTTTCCCGAGCAAGAGATGAGGATATAAGTCCTGAAGAATACCTTGCCTATGCTGAAAGACTTAAGATGAGGTCTGAGAAAAATCCAGAGGATAAGGGGCTTTTAGAAGTAAGTAAAAAAGAGATGGAGATTGCCTTAAGTTATAAGAAATACCAAGAATTAAAATTAAAAGAAGGTATGGTTGATTTTGGTGACCAATTTTATCTTGTCTTAAAACTTTTTAGAGAACATCCTTCTGTATTAGATGAGTATCAGAGACAATTCAAATATGTTCTAGTAGATGAATTTCAAGACACTAATTATGCTCAATTCGAACTTGTAAAACTCCTGGTCAAAAAGCACAGGAATTTAACAGTTTCAGCCGATGATGACCAGTCAATATATAAATTCCGGGGTGCTGCCATAAGTAATGTAATGGGATTTTTAAACACCTATAAGGATGCCAAGAGGATAGTTATTACCAAAAATTATAGGAGTTGCCAGCCTATACTTGATTGTGCCTATAGACTTATAAGAAACAATGATCCCGATAGACTTGAAGTTAAAACTGGCATTAATAAGAGACTAATAGGCCGCTCTAAAAGGGGTAAGAAGCCAGAGCATCTTCATTATGATACTGTATCTTGCGAGGCAGATCAGGTTGCCAGGATAATAAAAGAGAAGGTAGAAAGAGGAGAGTATAATTATCAGGATTTTGCTATTTTAGTCCGTTCTAATAATGATGCTGAAAGTTTCTTACAGGCTATGAATATGCAGGGTATACCCTGGCGTTTTACAGGTAACCAGGGATTATATTCAAGAGAGGAGATTAGATTAGTTGCTTCATTCTTCAGGATAATCTCTAATCTATCTGATTCTATAAGCCTGCATTATCTGGCGAGTTCTGAAATCTACAACATCAATATGAATGATTTAACCTTATGTTCGAATTACTCAACCAGAAGGAATATTACCTTATATCAAGTGTTTAAAGGTATAGACCAGATACCTGAATTGAAAGATATTAGCGAGGAAGGAAAGAGTAAGGTTAAAAGACTGGTTGAGGATATTGATAAATTCTTAGAGGCCTCTCGTAATTTATCAACTGGCAATGTGCTTTATGAGTTCTTGAATGATACAGGCTACCTTAAGAAACTAACTGAAGAAGGGACTCAGGAAAGCGAAGAGAAGATAAAGAATCTGGCTAAATTTTTTGAAATAGTAAAAGAGTTTAGTTTAATCTCAGAATATGATAGAGTTCCTGTATTTGTTCAGCATCTTGATCTATTGATCAATTCTGGAGATGAGGCGGCTGTAGCTGAGGCAGACATAGATGTACCGGCTGTAAATGTTTTAACCGTCCACAAAGCCAAGGGATTGGAGTTTCCAGTCGTTTTTATGGTCAATCTGGTAATGAATAAATTTCCCTGGCCTAAGAGAAGAGAACCAATTGAGTTGCCCGATGAGTTGGTGAAGGATATATTGCCCAGCGGCGATTTCTTTATTCAGGAAGAGAGAAGACTCTTCTATGTAGGTATGACCAGAGCCATGAATGAATTATACTTTACCTCATCCAGAGATTATGGAGGAAAACGTCCAAGAAGAGTGTCTTTATTTGTCCTTGAGGCTTTGGGTCTTTCTAAAACCGATTTTGAACCATATAAATCAGCAGCTTTAGAGGTTATAAAAAGACATGCTCCAAGAAAGAAGACAGCAAAGACAAAATCAACTATTGATAAAGATAAGATACTGGATTTAAGTCCTTATAAAATTGATGATTATCTGACCTGTCCGTTAAAATATAAGTATATCCATATCTTAAGGGTGCCAATCTTAAGACATCATACTGTCATTTATGGTGAGATATTGCATAATGTAGTTGCTGAGTATTTCAGGAGAAAGTTGAATAATCAAAAGGTTAGCTTAGATGAATTAATCTCTTATTATAAGGATATCTGGACTGATGAGGGTTATCTTTCAAAAAAACATGAAAATCAAAGATTTGAGACTGGCATTGAAACCATAAAAAAGTTCTACGAAAGAGAAGAGAAGATAGATAAGATACCCACCTCAATTGAAGAGGATTTTAAGATAATCCTGGAGGATGTGCGGATTTCAGGTAGGTGGGACAGGGTAGATGAAGATGATGGTCAAGGTGTAATTATTGATTATAAATCTTCTAATATAAATGATCAGAAAAAGGCAGATAAAAGGGCTAAAGAGAGTATTCAGTTAGATATTTATGCCCTTGCCTACAAACATAAAAAAGGGCATCTTCCAGATAGGGTAGAACTACATTTTCTTGAGACAGGATTAGTAGGTAAGGCTGAAAAGACCGAAAAGGACCTAGATAGAGCAATTGATAAGATAAAGGAGGTAGTCTCTGGTATAAGAGAAAATCACTTTGAGGCAAAACCTACCTATCGGGCTTGTATGTATTGTCCTTACAATCAGATATGCTCTTATACTGTTAGTAGATATGTTAGCAAGTAGAAAGGAGTTTGATAGATGAATGTTAAGGTGAAGGTTATAACTAATGCCAAAAAGGATGAAGTTAAAAAAGTTGATGATTACCTCAAAGTTTATGTTACTGCAGCCCCTGAGAGGCAAAAAGCAAACAAGAAGGTTATTGAAACTTTAGCCAAGCATTTTGAGATAAGCAAAAGTGATATAGAATTAATAAGAGGAGAGAGGTCAAAAATTAAAACTATTCATTTCAAAACTTCCGTAAAATTATGAAAGATAACAACAATATAATAGTATTTGATATAGAAACACAAACTCCAATAAAAAGAAATAGAGATTGCAGTAGTCTACGATTATCAGTTGTTGTTGCTTATTTTTATAAGGATGATTCCTATAAGGTCTATAACGAGGATGATATTGATAGATTTATAGATGAACTTAAGGAGGCTGAGTTGGTAGTTGGGTTTAATCTTAAAGGTTTTGATTACCCGGTGCTTGAAAATTATGCAGGAGAATCCTTAGTTGATATTCCTACATTGGACATTTTAGAAGAGGTCTATGAGTCCATTGGTCGTCGTATAAAATTGGATTCGCTGGTAGAGGCATCGTTAAATGATAAAAAGACAGCCAATGGTTTAATAGCCGTTCAGTTATGGAAGCAGAGACGTCTGGATGAATTGATTGATTATTGCAGGAATGATGTAAGGCTTACTAAGGAACTTTATGAATTTGGAAGAGATAATGGTTATCTGTTATATAGAAATTTTGGTAAATTAGAGAAGATACCTGTATCCTGGGGCAAAAAGGATACAGTAAAGGGTAAACTCCGTGATGCCTTTAATCAAAGGGTCTCAATTCAGATATATTATTCTGCTTCATCTTCAGATAATGGTAGTACACTGCCAAAGAAGAGGCTAATCGATATATATTATATGGACAATGATCAGATAGTTGCCTACTGTCATTTAAGAGGCGCTTTGAGGACTTTTAATATAAGAAGGATTTTAGATGCAAGAACCACCAATAACAAATATGAGATAGCAGAGGATTTTGATATAAATACCTACAAAGAAGATTTTTAAAAATAGCAATGAAAGTCTCTTATAAAAAATTTGAAGAGATGGCTAAAGATGCCTTTTATAGGATTCCGTCTGAATTTAGAGATAGACTTGATAATATCGATATAGTAGTGGCAGAAAGACCAGAGGCAGAATTTTTTAAAGAAAGGAGATTTTCTCTAAGAAACCTCCTTGGTCTATACTGTGGTGTTCCTTTAAGAAGAAGAGGTATCTTCTATTCTAATGTCTTATCTGATAGGATTATTTTATATAAAGATAATATTGAATCTCGGTGTAAAAATGAAGAGGAGTTAAAGAGAAAGATAGAGGATGTGCTCTTGCATGAGATTGGGCATTATTTTGGATTATCTGAGAAGGAACTGAGGAGCTTAGAGAAGGGTACGAAATAAACTATGAAATATCTAAGAAAGACCAAGATAATCTGTACTTTAGGTCCAGCTACAAATACTTATGCCAAGATAAAAAATTTGGCTAAGGCAGGAATGGATATAGCCAGACTTAATTTTTCTCATGGTGATTATAGCTACCATAAGAAGACCTATGATATGATTCGAAAAGTATCAGAAAGTTTAGGTGAGCCCATAGGTATTATGCAGGATTTGGAAGGTTACAGAATAAGAATAGGCGCTTTCAAGGACCATAAACCTATAATTTTAAAAGAGGGTAAGAGGTTTGAAATTAGCTCCAAGAAAAAAATAGGAAACAAAGATTTGATAACAATATCCTATTCTGGATTTGAGAAATATTTAAGGAGAGGATATAACATATATATAGATGATGGAAAGATAAAGTTAAAAGTAATCAAAGTTAAGAAGAATAAAGCTGAAGTAAAAGTTATATCAGGCGGCATATTAAAAGAGCACAAAGGCATAAATGTTCCCAAGGCTTATTTTGACTTTGAAGGCATATCTGAAAAAGACAAAAAAGATCTCTCTTTTGGTCTTAAGATGGGAATAGATTATGTTGCTCAATCGTTTGTAAGGACTCCTGATGATATAAAGATCTTAAGAAGGTTTATGAAAAAGAAAGGAAGGCAAGTTCCTGTATTTGCTAAGATAGAAGATGCAGAAGGTGTAAAGAATATAGATAAAATTATAGAAGTTGCAGATGGCATTATGGTTGCCAGAGGCGATATGGGAGTTTGTTTGTCGCTAGAGAAGGTACCTATTATCCAGAAAAAAATTATACATAAATGTAACCGAATGGGGAAACCGGTTATAACAGCTACTCAGATGCTTGATTCAATGATGGTCAATAAACAGCCAACTCGCGCAGAGGTAGCAGATGTTGCCAATGCTATTATAGATGGAACTGATTTAGTTATGTTATCTCAAGAGACTGCAGTGGGTAAATATCCTCAAGAGGCTGTTTCTTATATGGATAAGATTATTGTTAACACTGAAAGGTTACTTAATTATAACAAGATGCTTGTCGCAAGGGATATCAGACCAGCTAATAATGATCCATCAGAGGCGATGAGTTTTGGCTTAAGGAATCTTGCTCAACTTATAGATATAGAGGCTATTATCGTTCATGCTAATAGTGGAAATACTACCAAAGTTATTGCTAAATTCAGACCCTGGGATCCTATTATTGCAATAAGTGATAATAAGAATATAATAAATGAGACACTTCTATATTGGGGAGTGCGGCCTGTTTTTATAAAAGATGTTTTTAAAAAAGAGATAGATAGCATATTAAAGATTCTCTTAAAGAAAGGGATGCTTTCAAAAGGGAGATTCGTTATCTTTACCAAAGGGATAAAGCCAGAAGGAATTAAGTTTGGCTCAATAGATATATTTAAGGTAAAGTGAAGATATGATTTAGCGAAGCTCAATATGAGCAAGCTAAATCATATGTCTGAACTTATCCCGCGCTTTTTGCTATTGATGTGTCTCTTTGCAGTAGAAAGGTGCGGGATTAATTCGGCCAACAATTTACGTTCGTTATTACTTCGTAAATTGTGGTTTCATTTAAGGAGGACTATTAATGAAACAGGAGTTAAAAGGGATACTTGAAAATTTATCCAAAAGATTGAATCAAGCAAGGGGGTATCTTTGACCTGAATAAAAAGAGGAAAAGGATAGAAGAGTTAGAAAAAGAGATTACTCAGCCAGATTTTTGGAGGAATAATAAAGAGAGGGCTTTGAAGTTATCTAAAGAGTTAAGTGATTTAAAAAGTATCGTATCTTGCTGGCAGGAACTTAATAAAGAATGCCAGGATTTAGAAGAACTTATTGATATAACAGAAGAGGAAGATAAGGAGACTCTTTCTCAATTAGAGAAAGATGTTAAGAAATTAGAAGATGAGATTGATGAGTTAGAGTTTAAGCGTCTATTAAGTGGAGAACATGACAAAAATAGTGCTATCTTAAGTATCCATGCTGGTGCAGGGGGTACTGAGTCTTGCGATTGGGCTCAGATGCTCCTCAGGATGTATGCAAGATGGGCTGAGAGTAAAGATTATTCAATTCAGACTGTTGATTTATTGCCGGGCGATGAAGCTGGCATAAAGAGTGTAACAGTTATTATAAAGGGGGATTATGCTTATGGTTACTTGAAGGCTGAACGTGGTGTTCACCGCTTGGTTAGAATCTCTCCTTTTGATGCAGGTAAACGTCGCCATACCTCTTTTGCCTCAGTTGATGTAATTCCTGAGATTACGGATGAAATAGAGATAGAAATAAATCCAAAAGATTTAAGGATTGATACATATCGTGCAAGGGGTGCAGGCGGCCAACATGTAAATGTAACAGATTCTGCTGTAAGGATTACCCATCTGCCTACTAATATCGTAGTTCAATGTCAGAATGAACGCTCACAGCATCAGAATAAGGCTACTGCTATGAAAATCCTAAAGGCCCGCCTGTATGAATTAGAGGAGGAGAAGAAGAAAGAAAAACTCTCCCAGCACTATGGAGGAAAACAGGAGATTGCCTGGGGCTCACAGATTCGTTCATACATCCTCCATCCTTATAATATGGTAAAAGACCACAGAACAAATATAGAAACAGGTAATACCCAAGCAGTCTTAGATGGAGATATTGATAGATTTATTGAGGCATACCTTAAGAAGCAGTAAATAATAGATTTTTTACTCCTTTTCTCTTTGCTCTAAATTGACATATTCACCCATCTATGTTAAGATTTTAATCTGGTTGTTTAAGAAGGAGTTTGTAACTAAATGTTTAATTTTCTATTACATAAGATTATTGGTACACATAATGAGCGTTTCTTAAGGCGCATACAGCCCATTATAGAAAGGATTAATGCGCTTGAGCCTGAAATAAGCAAGCTATCTGATGAAGAACTTAAGGCTAAGACAGAGGAGTATAGAAGACGCATTAATAAAGAGACCAGGCAATTAAGAGAAGAGGTAACTATCTTAAAGGATAAAGTCAATCGAGTCCCTTTAAGCGAGAGGGAGGCTGTTTCTTATGAATTGGAGAAAAAGGAAGAGGAGCTATTTAATAAACAAGAAGAGATCTTAGATGAGATATTACCTGAAGGCTTTGCACTGGTGAGAGAAGCCGCAAAAAGAACTATAGGTCTTCGCCATTATGATGTCCAGTTAATAGGTGGCTATGTCCTTCATAAGGGTAATATCGCAGAAATGGCTAATGGTGAAGGAAAGACCCTGGTTGCTACCCTGCCAACATATCTAAATGCATTAGTTGGTGAGGGGGTTCATGTGGTAACTACCAATGATTATCTTGCCAAACGCGATAGAGACTGGATGGGGCCTGTTTATGAATTTTTAGGTCTATCCTGTGGGGTTATCCAGCATGATATGGAGCCTGATGAAAAAAAGAAAGCCTATGCTTGTGATATTACCTATGGCACTAATAATGAGTTCGGTTTTGATTATTTAAGAGATAATATGGTCATCGACTTGAGTCAGATGGTTCAGCGGGGTTTTCATTATGCTATTGTAGATGAGGTAGATAGCATCTTGATAGATGAGGCAAGGACTCCTTTGATTATTTCAGGTCCAGCCGAGGAGTCTACAGATAAGTATTACAAAATAGATAGGATAATTCCTCAATTGAAAGCCGGTGAATTGAATGAGGAGACCAAAGAAGAAACAGGTGACTTTATTATAGATGAGAAGACAAAGAATTGCTATTTGACTGAAGCTGGTGAGATAAAGGCAGCCAAGTTACTTGGCTTAAAGAGTCTGCATGAGGTAGAGACGATGGAGTACAAGCACCATATAAATCAGGCTCTAAAGGCTCATCATAACTTCAAGAGAGATATTGACTATGTGGTAAAAGATGGAAAGGTGTTGATAGTTGATGAGTTTACAGGAAGGCTTATGCCAGGAAGGCGTTGGTCAGATGGTCTACATCAGGCAATTGAGGCAAAAGAAAACCTCCAGATTGAAAGGGAGAATCAAACTCTGGCTACCATTACTTTTCAGAATTATTTCAGAATGTATAGGAAGCTTGCAGGTATGAGTGGCACAGCCGCTACTGAGGCAAATGAGTTTAATTATATTTATAAGTTAGATGTCATAAGTATTCCTCCGAATAAGCCCTGTATAAGGAAAGATTTACCTGATGCTATCTATAAGAGTGAAAGAGAAAAATTTAACGCCGTATGTGATGAGATAGCCGAAAATTACAATAAGGGTCGTCCTGTGTTGGTAGGAACTATTTCTATAGAGAAGTCCGAGAAGTTAAGTAGTATGCTTAGAAGACGCAATGTTCCTCATGAGGTTCTAAATGCCAAATATCATGAAAAAGAGGCCTATATTGTAGCCCAGGCTGGAAGGCTTAAAGCAGTTACCATCGCCACTAATATGGC
>CAZQVU010000021.1:1342-11093 GCA_964596885.1 uncultured Planctomycetia bacterium | reverse complement strand
CTTTTGATTCATTTAACTCTGTTAGAATATTATCACCATCGTAGATATAGTAGGTAGTTGTGCCATTTACTGTCTTGGATAGCCTTTTGCCTAATGGACAATAGGTATAACTTGTAACCTGTAGCTGTGGGTCTGTAACCTGAATAAGTCTATTTTCATAGTCATAAGCATAAGTGGTTATTTCTCCATCCTTTGTTTGGGAGATGAGGTTACCATTTGAGTCATAGGTATAGTCTACAGTCGACAGTCCATTGTCTGCAGATATAAGGCGATTGGCAGCATCATAGGTATAATTGATTGTCCCATCTGGAGTGGTCATCGTCAATCTATTGCCGACCGAATCATAGGTATAAGAAATAATAGTGCCATCAGGATAGCTAACATCAGTTAACCGGTAGAGAGCATCGTAAGTATAATTATATGTCCCTTCAGATGTAGTCATAGTCAGTCTGTTACCAACCTTATCATAAGTATAGGAATAGTTGGCTAAACCATTATCTAAGGAAGTTAGCCTGTAAGTCTTATCATAGTTATAAGTGGCAATTAAGTTATTGCAATAAGTGATAGTCTTGGGAAGGCCTATGCCGTTATAGGTAAAGTTGGTAGTCTGGTCTAAAGGATTGGTTAAGGATGTTAGTCTGTTTAGTTCATCATATTGATAGGTAGTTAGGCCGCCATCCGGGTCTGTCATTGTAGTTCTGTTGCCTACTTCATCATAGGTGTAAGAGATGGATTTATTAAGGTTTAGATCTTGAAGCTGAATTACTCTATTTAACTTATCATAGGTCCACTGGATGTTTGCTGTGGGTGAGGTAAGAGTTAGTCTATTGCCAACTGGATCATAGGTAAAATCTACCTCTGTACTATCTGGATAGGTTATCCTGGTTAATCTATCCACCTCATTATAGGTATAGTTAGTGGTATTGTTATTGGCATCAGTTCTGGTAATTAGATTACCAACTAAGTCATATTCGTAATGGGTAATCTGGTCTTGCTCAATTATGGCGATTAATCTATCTACTTCATCATAGATATAGGTGGCAGAGACATTTCCATTGGCATCTATTATCCTGGTTAAGTTATTGTTCTGGTCATACTCATATTGGGTGGTGTTACCTAAGGCATCGGTTACCTCTATCAGATTGCCTAATATATCATAAGTGTAAGTTGTAGTATTGCCTTCAGGGTCTGTGACTGTAAGAGGTCTGCCTAAAATATCATAGGTGAGGCTGGTAGTATTCCCTTCGGCATCAGTGATAGTGATTATATTGCCATAATCATTATAGTTAAGTGTAGTGGTGTTGTTTTCAGCATCGGTAATAGAGATAAGTTGTCCATACTCATCATAGACAAAATGGGTAGGTGGGTTGCTTATATCGGTTAGATTACCTTTTTCATCATAGGTATAGGTAGTCACATTGCCTTTGGCGTCAGTCCTTGAAGTGATTAGATTGAGGTCGTTATAGGTATACAGAGTGGTATTGTTATAGGGATCTGTTTGGCTTAAAAGATTGCCTCTTTCATCCCAGGTATATGAGGTAGTATTGCCATTGGCATCAGTGGTAGAGATAAGATGACCTTCATTGTCCATAATCATAGTAGTAGTATTGCCTAAGGCATCAACTATTGATGAATGGGTAGTATCTTCTGTTATATAGGTGGTCTGATAACCTCTGGCATTGGTGACAATCATCCTGTTTGGCTCAGTGAGAGAGGTATAGGTGGTGTAGTTGATATTATCATCATTAGACCTGGAATAGAGTTTATCACCAATATAGGTAAAGTAGGTATGATAGCCCCTGGGGTTGGTGATAGTAGTTAATAAATGCCCATTGTATTCATAATTGGTCTCATAACCAGCAGGATTGGTGTATTTAATGAGGTTGCCTAAGGCATCATATTCATAGGTAAAGAGTCTGTCTGCCGGGTCAATGATGGTCTCAATCTTGTTATTCTCATTATAGAAGAAGTTCAGTTGTCTGCCTGAGGGGTCAGTAACTGCACTAAGCAAGCCATCCTCATTATAGGTTAAGGTAAGTTCATTGCCATTCAGGTCTTTGATAGATGAGAGTTTATTGTCTGTGTTAAAGGTATAGATGAGGTTGTCTGCTTTCTTGAGAGTAAAGGTGCCATCTGAGTTCTTAGTTAGAGTTAGATGTCTGCCTGGAGGGCTTTTATACGTTCCATCTGGGTTTTTGATGAAGAATGTCCAGCCTTCTTTTCCATCCCATAATAGACTAACATTGCCGTCTTCCTGTTCTTCAAGTTGCATATTATAGTTATGTGTCCATCTGTCTCCTATAGGACCATTGTAGAGCATATTGCTGTTGTAGTATCTTTTAAATGTGAGAGGTATACCTCTGGCCGGGATAGATATATCTATGCTTGAAGTTGTGCCATAGCGGGCAGGTGTCTTCAGGCCTAAAGAGATGACCAGGTCAGGGTCTCTATCCAAGCCATCCTCATCTGTCTGACCTTTGGCATCGGTTAAGGTGGCATTTACTTCATAGTCATCACCAGCATTCAAACCATTAGTATCCCAGTGGCAGAACCAGTATTTAGCGTGTTTATCTTTAGATAATTCAAGTAATCCAGAGTCATAGTTGTTAGATTCTGAGGTTATTCTGATGGTGCCTGAGACTATATCAGGAGCGTTGTATTTTTCTTTAACCTTGATCTTGATATAGTCGCCAACAGAGTGTTTTTCAACCCAGTCAGCAGGGCTTTCATGAGAATAGATGGCCTCTATTATAGGAGGTCCATCTATTATCTCCACTGAGATAGTCTGACTCCAATCACTTGATGTGCCTCCTTCTTCAGGAAGATTTGTCCAGGCTCTAACCTTGTAATAATAGGTTCCGCTGTCTGCCCTCTGGCTAAAGTCCAAGTTAGGTGTGTTTGTCCAATAGACCTTGGGGTTAGAGAAGTTGGGGTCTGTGTCTTCCAAGACCTCATAGAGGGTAGCCCCATCGCCATTATTGGATTCATCAGTCCAGTTAATAGAGTAGTCTCCATAGACCTGAGTTCCATCGGGTGTAGTCAGTTCTGGTGTCTCAGCAGAAAGAGGCACATAGGCTCTGGATGAGAGGAGGGTTAAGCCATCTATATAGAATGTGCCTGAGGCATTTGTCTTTTGTGGTTCAGGGAAAAAGATGATATTTTTGGTATCTCTTAGGTTCAGAATCTCGCATTCTGAAAAATCAAAGACAAATCTCTGCCACTTAGCTGGTGTTTCAGAGATAAACTCTTTTTGACACCAGATACCAGTATGGTCTTCTATCTTTACCCTGATAGTAAAGTCTGGCTCATCAGTATAGAGCCAGAAGCTGAACTTATCAAACATAGAGAGGTTCTTGTATTGAAATTCATCTTTTATATGAAGACCAAATAAAGAATAGGGATAGGCTGGTGATTTATGGTAGTCTATCCTCATTGAGGTAGAACCATCATAATAGATAGAGTCATCAAGGGTTCTGATATAGACATTTGACCAGTCTGAATCCCACCAATAATCTAACCTTTCACTTTGACCGTCATCAAAGTCTTCAAGTATCTCAGAAGGGAGTGTGGATAATATATTATGCTCGCTGACAATAGAGATGGCTGAGAATATAGTCTCGCCTATAGAAGAGGTGGCTATGATATTCAACTGGCCATCTGAGACCTTGACTATAAACTCCTTATCCAAGGCAGTATCATAACCGACCTCCTCATAGATATCAAAGTCTTTAAGAACCTGGTGTCCTTCTATATTGACCCCAAAGACCCTCTGATTGACTTCTGTAAAGAAGGTCTCAGCAAAGTGGAGTTTGACATTATAGAATCCATCAGGCAGGTCAAATCTATATTCTGAGACATCACATCTGTTAGATTGATAAAGGAGGTCATCTTCTGTATTCTCTATTGGGTCTGAGGTATAGGCAGGATAACCGCCAATATAACCCCAGCCATTCTGAGTTGAATATTCCTGGTCAGCTAAATAGAGGGTGCCATCTTGAGCAGTATAAGCATCGCCACCGCAGTTGATGTGTTTTTCATAATGAGTTGTAGAGGTAACTACTGAGATAGCAGAGAATTTCGGGAAGTCTCTGTCAAGGGAGGTAGTAATATTCAATTGACCATCTGAGACCTTAATGGTAAACCTATAATCTAAGGCAGTATCTTTGCCTGCCTCTTGATAGATATCAAAGTATTCTAAGACCAACTCGTCCTCTAAATAGAGATTAAATCTCCTCTTATAAGGTTTATCAAAATAGACCTCAGCAAACCTGAGGGTGACATCATAATATCCATCGGGTAGATCAAATCTATATTCTATATTGCCCCATCTCTCAGATTGATAGAGGGTATCATCTTCTGTATTGTCTATAGGGGAGGAGAATGAGGCAGGATAACCGCCAATATAACCCCAGCCATTCTGAGTTGAATATTCCTGGTCAGCTAAATAGAGGGTGCCATCTTGAGCAGTATAAGCATCGCCACCGCAGTTGATGTGTTTCTGATAGGGAGCCTTTTTGTGAAAATAGAGCGGGAATGCCTCTAAGATGAAGTTTTCACTCTCTGCCCTGCCTTGAAGAGGATTGCCTATCTGGACATTATCAAGAGAGTAATTGGCAGAGGAGGCTTTGCCAGAGGATGAGAGGAGTCTTGGGTTTATGAGGGTGTAATTTGGACTTGTGTATGTCTGGGCGCATACTGTGGAACTGGCTACTAATATTATAACGATTACTGCAAGGGTTGCTTTATGCATAGTTACTATCTACCTGCTATTCCTCTGAGATAAAGGCATAGGGTGTGCTGGTTAATTTAAAGCGAGGGGTCATCTCATTATCTGAGGCAACCTCAATTCCAAGCCAGTATTGTCTGTCAAATGATAAGTAGTCAAAGGGGGTTATGCTTCCAAGTTCTACCTGTAAAAGACCATCCTGGATATCTATCTCTTGATGAACCTCCTGCCAGAGAGGAGTGCCTCCTGTTTCTGTATCGTATAGCCTAAATGTAAGTGTGTAGGTACCATTAAGAGGTAGTCCATCTCTATCCTGTAAGTTTGCCTGAAATGTGAAAGTGTGAGGAACGGTTATCTTGTAAACTGAGAATTCTCTCAAGAGAGGGGCAAAGAAGGTTATCTCATCTATATGAAGCCTTATATACCTTGTCTTACGATTGATTGCTCTTACCTCTCCTTGTGGGTCATAGACTCCCTGTATATCAGTAAAGACATCTTCCCAGTTATAGCCATCAGATGATATCTGTATGTCATAGTCCAATGGAATAAAATATGAGGCATACCATTTGATGTTTATATTACCTATGTGGTTTAAGGCGCCTAAATCAAATGTTATCCACCAGGATGGCTCAGCTGGGTGACCTATCCAATAGGTATTGTTATCTCCATCTATTGCCCTATCCGGACTATAATAATTATAGTATATTGAAGAGGCGGCGGTTCTAATAATGGGTAAGTTCTTCTGGCTGGCTATGGTTATAGAAGAGGCTGAGGTTAGGATAAATATACTTATTAGGGGTATCCATAATAATCTTCTCATCTTATCTTATATCCTCCATATTCAATAAGTCTTTCCTTGATATCAAAAAGAGCAATGGTTGAATTGAAGCCAGGTCTAACATTTGAAAAGCACCTGGGATTGATTTATCTGGTTTGATTGCATTGTGAACATATCACATCTTTCTGGATTTGTTAAGTCTTTTTTGCCAAGCCAAGATAGAAGTGTTACATTTTATTAACGAACTATCAGATGGACCAAAAGGCCAGCTCTTCCATATTCTACACCTTCTCTAACGACTTATTAAATTTGCTGGCCTTCTTTTTTCACTAAGGGGTCTGACTATAAAAAACCTTTCTCTCTATCTCTTTGGTGGAGTTAGAAATGGTTTTTATCAAAGATATGTCAAATGTGGAGACCTGACCCCTGTTCCTCTATCCTTTTAAGCCGGTCATCTTTATTCCTTCAACAAAGAATCTTTGAGTAAAGACAAAGACAATAATTATCGGCAGGGTAGCCATCATTGCTCCAGCCATCAACAAATTATATTGAGGCCCAAAGCCAGTCTCCTGAAAGTAGGCTAAACCAACTGGCAGAGTTTTCATCTCCACACTATCTGTCACTATTAAAGGCCACATAAAGTTAACCCATGAGCCCATAAAGGTAAAGACAGTTAATGTAGCCAGCGCTGGTTTACTTAATGGTAAGATTATATGCCAAAATATCCTAAAATAATTACATCCATCTATCTTGGCAGCATCCTCTAAATCTACTGGAATACCCATAAAAAACTGCCTGAGCATAAATGTGCCATAGGCACTAAATATAGCAGGAATAATAAGAGCCTTATAGGTATCCACCCAATTTAACCAATTCATCAAAATATAAACCGGCACAAGAATTACAGCATAGGGTATCATCATCGTTGCAAGATACCCAATAAATAACTTATCCCTACCTGGAAAATTTAACCTCGAGAAAGCATATGCTGCCATAGCGCTTGTTACTACCTGCCCTAAGGTTACACAGATTGCCACAAATAAACTATTAAAATAAAACCTCGCAAAAGGTATATTCTCAATTACCTCTGTATAATTAGACCAGATGGGTTTTATACCCCTATGCACCTTTTCTATGGGAATTGTTTTTTCTATTCTTTGATATTGGCCACCAGATTCCTTTATTATTTCAATCTTTGCTGTACCCTTTATAACCTTCACCTTATAAATCCTATCATCCTTTTTTATAACTTGTTCTTTTTTCCAAGGAGACCACCAGGATTTCCATCTTGTAAATAACTCTCTCTTACTAACTCTTTCAATCTGCCCCTTGTGTTTCCCTTCTAAAATTCTAACCTCTATCTCTTCCCCAATAACATTAACCTCTACTTTCTTGCCTTCTTCGATTATATAGTGATAATCAGGAATCCACTTAAGACTATAAACAGAGGGGTCGGCCGGAGCAACATCTGACATCTCCTTCAAAGAAGTAGATAGCATCCATAGGAAGGGGATTATCATAAAGAAGGCTACAATAGAAAGAGGGAGATAGAAGAAGAAAAATTGTCTCATCTTACTCTTTTCTTTCTTTTGAGGCAGTCTCTTTGTCTTTCTTAATCCTTTACCAGCCATCTTCTTAATTAAGTTATTATCGATAATGAACTAATCTACCTCCAAATCGCCAGTTGATCATGGTAGTAATAAATATAAGTAGAAACATAAACCAGGCAATACATGAAGCATATCCAAAATTATGCCAATCATAAAAGTTTTTGTATATATAATACATTAAAGTAGTACTTGCTCCATGAGGCCCACCTTTAGCCAAAACATATGCAGCCATAAATCCTGCCTGGAAGCCACCTATAATACTCATTATGGCAATAAAAAATGTTGTAGGTGATATCATTGGCCAAGTAACTGCCCAAAATTTCTGCCAGGCATTCGCACCATCAATCTCTGCTACTTCATACAATTCTCTCGGGATTCCTTGTAAGGCAGCCAGATATAAGATCATATTATATCCACCCACAAGGGTCCAGAAACCCATAATAATCATAGAAGGTTTTATCCACTTAGCTGAAATCCAACGAATTCCTTCCAGATTAAAACCAAAGAAATCACCGATGTTGCGGATTATTGTATTTAGAAGACCGTAATCATAATTATAAATCCATTTCCATAATAAAATAATAGCCACGCCTTGACACATAGTAGGTAAAAAGAAGAGTGTTCTATAAAAGGTAACTCCCTTCTTTTTTTTATTTAGAATAAGGGCAAGAATTAAGGAACCGGCCATACAAAGAGGAATACCAGCCATTAAATAAATGGTATTCCATAAATATTTCCACAATAAAGGGTCATTAGCCTTTAATATCCCTGCCTCGCGATGGAAACCCAATAATTTTATAAAATGCGCCAGACCTACAAATTCTATATCTGGCGGCCAACTAAAAGATAAAGATTTATACCTCACAAAACTTAAAACAAAAGAAGATATGACCGGCAAGAAAGTAAAAATCAGAAAGCCTATAAGGTTAGGTAATAAGAAAAGGTAAGCATATAATATCTCGTTATGTCTCTTTGAAAGACTGAATTTCATAATTTAATTATAACACAAATTCCAAAAAATCAAAAAAAATTAGTTAAAAACTCTATTTAAGGACTCTTGCTCCTCCGTAAATATTTTCTCAAGCCCCCCAAGAATCCTTTCTTCTTTGGTTCTTTTTCAGGTAGTTTTTGCTCTTTAAGTCTCCTCTTCTTAACTTTTGTCTCCCCTTCCTTTTTCTCCTGTCGGGATTGCCCTGTCTCAATTTCCTTCTTATGAGCCTTCTTTTCAACTTTAGGCTTAACTTGAGTCTTAGCTCTTAATTCTACAAGACTTAACTGAGCCATTTGAGCACCATCACCTTTTCTATTACCTAAGATGACTATTCTAGTACAACCTCCGTTTCTATCTTTAAATCTTGGGGCTATCTCACTAAAAACTTTCGAAACTAAACTATGATCCTCTAAAATAGAATAGACTGTCCTTTTATTCTTAAGACTATCTTCTCTTGCTAAATTTATAATCTTATCGGCTAATCTTCTTGCTTGCTTTGCCTTCTCTAAAGTAGTTTTAACAGTCTCATAACGCATAAGACTTTTAACCAAGTTTTTAAGAAGTGCTTTCCGATGTGCTGTTGTTCTGTTTAGTTTACCTTTCTTTTTCTTATGTCTCATAGTTTTTTATTTGCCCTCTGAAGATTTCTCTCTCTTTTGGATACTATCTACATCCATACCCAAGTGTAAACCCATATTTTCAAGAATGCCTTTAATCTCAGATAGTGACTTCTTTCCAAAATTTCTATATTTTAACATATCCTGTTCTGTCTTCTTAACCAAATCTTTTATGGTTTGAATCTTAGCCTCTCTTAAACAATTTGCACTTCTTACAGAAAGTTCAAGTTCTGAAACAGGTTTATTCAGTTTTTCCAATAATTCCTTTTCCTCTTCTGACCTTTCTTCCTTAACTTCCTCTTCTTCAGGAAACTCTCCTAAATTAGTAAATAGATCTAAATGTCTATGTAAAATATTAGCCGCATAAACCAGAGCATCTTTTGGAGTTATACTTCCATTAGTCCATATTTCCAAAATTAACTTATCATAATCTGTCTTTTGACCTACTCTCGTATTTTCTACATTAAACATTACTTTCTTAACAGGTGAAAATACGGCATCTATAGGGATGTATCCAATAGGTTGATCTTCTCTCCTGTTGCGTTCTGAGGGAACATATCCCCTTCCTTTACCAACCTCCATTTCAATATTTAACCTTCTGTCCTTTGTAAGAGTAGCAATAACTAAATCAGGATTCAATATTTCAACCGTCTCATCAGTCTTTATATCTTTAGCCTTAGCCTCTCCTTTTTTATTCACTGTAAGTGTCAAAATTTTAGATTCTTTTGTGTAAGAACGCAAAATTAATTTTTTGATATTTAATATAATCTGGGCAGTATCCTCTACTACACCATCTAAACTTGAGAACTCATGTTTTGCTCCATTAATCCTTACAGAAGTTACAGCGCTTCCTTCAATGGAAGAAATCAGCACTCTTCTTAAAGAGTTTCCTATAGTTATACCGTATCCTCTTTCAAATGGCTCGACTATAAACTTAGTATAAAAATCAGTCTGAGTCTCTTCATCAATCTTTATCCTTTTAGGCAAAGTAAATCCTCGCCATCTAACTCCCATTATTAAACCTCCTGA
>CAZQVU010000021.1:0-1242 GCA_964596885.1 uncultured Planctomycetia bacterium | reverse complement strand
CTCACCATCTGTCTGGCTTCAGAACGAGATATGGCAAATAAACTGTGATAGACCACATTATCCAATCTTCGCTCTAAAATCTGGAGTAATACCCTACCTGTTATCCCCTTTGACTTTTCTGCCATTCTAAAATATCTTCTAAATTGTTTCTCCATAATCCCATACATACTCTTCACCTTTTGCTTCTCCTTAAGTTGTAATCCATAATCGGATAATCTTCGTTCTCTTCTTTTTCCATGTTCACCTGGAGCATAAGGTCTTTTTTCAAGTATTCGGTCATATTTGGGATTACCAAAGATATTTATCCCTAAACGACGAACTATCTTGCCTTTTGGCAATCTCTTTCTAGCCATAATCTCTACACTCTCCTTCTCTTGCGGGGTCGGCAACCATTATGAGGTATTGGCGTAACATCTTTTATAGCCTTTACTTCTAAACCTGCTGTCTGCATTGCTCTTATAGCAGACTCTCTTCCTGAACCAGGCCCTTTAACCTGCACCTCAACCTGCTTCATACCATATTCTTTTGCTTTCTTGGCAGCATCTTCAGCTGCCACCTGGGCTGCAAAAGGTGTTGACTTTTTAGAACCTTTAAAGCCTACAGTCCCAGTTGAAGACCAGCAAAGAGTATTTCCTTTCTCATCTGTTATAGTCACAATAGTATTATTAAATGTCGCTTGTATATGAACTATACCTTTTATAACCTGATGAGTAATCTTCTTCTTTCTTGGGCGTCTTTTTTTAACCATATCAACATCCTTACTTTTTTATCAATCAACCTTTTTTCTTCCTTTTTACACCAACTGTTTGCCTTGGTCCTTTACGAGTACGGGCATTACTAGAGGTCCTTTGACCCCTTACAGGTAATCCTTTTCGATGCCTCAATCCTCTATATGTTCCAATGTCCATTAATCTCTTTATATTAGAAGAGACTATCCTTCTCAGTTCCCCTTCTACAGTTACATTCTTCTGAATAACTGAAGTGATTCTAGATATCTCTTCTTCAGATAATTTATCCGCTCTTTTCTCTGGATCCACTTGAGCCCTTTCTAATATCTTTAAAGCCTGAGAGCGTCCTATACCATAAATATAAGTTAAGGAAATCTTTATTTTTTTATTCTTTGGTATGTCTATCCCTACAATTCTAGGCATCTCTTCTCCTTTATTTTTAAATTCTAAATCCTAATTCCTAAATCCTAAACAATATCCAATTTCCAATATTCCAAATCCCAAACTATCCTTA